>RFTO01000141.1 GCA_009923375.1 Actinomycetota bacterium
CTGACCGGCTAACTGCAGGTGCTGGCGTCGACCAGTGCGCCGTTGATGGTGAGGACACTGTGACGGGACGATGCCTGCAAGACAGCGCCGGGCCGCGCCTGACTGTCGACTACGCGCCAGCGATGGTGAGCGCTGGAGAGACCGTGACTTTCCGTTGGCGGGGTGTTGACGCCTCCGGCGTCGCACTCACGATGGCCAGCATCGGTGGGCCAAGCGGTTGGGTGACCACCTGGTGTGGCTTCCAAACTCCAGGCACTCGAGTCAGTGGTGATGATCGGGACGGTCTTTACACCCTGGAATGTGTGATTCCCACGAATGCACCATCGCAAAGTGGCTACACGATCTTCATCTCCGGCTCTGACAATTTTGGAAACGCCGCACCTGGCGTGAGTAGCGATTTCACGGTGACCGGCGGTTCCTCCGATACCTCGAGTCCAGAGGTGCGCGACATACAGGTGCTCGGGGGGATGGAGCCCGGCAGCACATTCACTCTGCGCTCTCGTGTCATTGACGAGTCCGGCGTGAAGTACGCGTATGCATGGATCAATTACAAGATTTACAGTGTGGTTGATCCTGCCACGATGCGACTTTTCGTCGATTACGTGTCTAGCCCAGAGCTAGTTGAGGGTGATGAATACGACGGCGTGTGGGAGCAGAAGTTCAGCATTCGAGAAGACACCCCAGCGGGGGTCTACACGATTTGGTTCAGCATTGGCGACACAGTCGGTAATCGTCAATATCAGCAGACGAGCTACACCGTCACAGTGTTGCCCTAAGGGGATTGGTTCATCCTTTAACCCCTGGGGGCGAGAACATAGAAGTGTTCCCCTCAGTGGCCTTTTGCGAAGTCGTTCGTGTGGGATTCGGTGATTGGTTGAGCTGGTAAGAGAGATGGACTAAAGGCTCGTCGTAGTCGCGCTTGAATGGGCAACTCGAAATAGTGGTGCAGCAGGGCTGCCCACAGGAGGGGCGCAGCGGCCAGCACCCACACGGCAGCAAACCCGCGGATGTGCGTGAGATGTCGAAGGTGCACGGCGAATTCTTCCCCGAGAAGTGCCTGCGGCGAAATAGAGCCAAGCTCTGGTTCGTTTGCGCGTTCCCTTTGCAGTTGAGCAAGCGCTCATACGCACGTCCACTGTGTGTTAGGCGTGGAGTATTTGGTTTAGGTGACCACAGGGGGCATCGCGGACATTCACCGTTAGTCACTTGTCAGGATTCTGGTGAGGAACATTTCCGAGAACTGTCGAAGTTCATCATAGGGTACCAAGCATGGGTGAGCGCCTTTTCGTGAACAGTCATGCACATCAAGCAAGCGAGGTTGATTGCTAGCCCACTAAAGCGGTCTCGGGTGTGCGACCGCGTTCACCCAAACCGCAGATGAGAGGTGATGGCGGGATCGGCTATTGATGCGATGCGCCGTCGACGTGGCAGTATGGTGCTCTGTTAAAGGGAGAAAAAATGTTAACGGTTTTAGTTCTTGCGATCGTGGCAGTCATCGTCGGTTTGATCCTCGTTTTCAAGAGCCTGGCGACGGTTGACCAAGCCAACGTTGCCGTGGTCACCATGTTCGGCAAGTACCGCAGGGTCATGAACCCGGGCTTGAACCTGAAGATCCCCTTCGTCGAGAAGGTCGAACGCACTGTTCCGATCCAAAACCAAACTGTGCAACTCGGGTTCTCCACGATCACCCAAGACCAAGCGCAGGTCTTTATCAAGGCAACGGTGATCTTCACCGTTATGAACCACCAGCCGGAGACCATCAAACTCGTCGCCTTCAAATTCATCGACACGACCTCGTTCGCCACCGCTTTGACTTCCGCGGTCGAGGCATCGGTGCGTGAATTTGTGGCACAGAAGAAGCAAGCGGAGATCTTGGGCCTGCGTCTGGAAATCACAGCGCACGCGAAGGACACTCTTGGGGAGCAGCTTGCTGGCTGGGGCTACAACGTCGTAGACCTGCAGATCACCGACCTCACCTTCGACAACGAGGTGATGCAGTCGATGAGTCGTATCGTTGCGGCGACCAACTCCAAGACCGCAGCCACAGCGGAAGGTGACGCTCTGCTGATCACGCGGACCAAGGCCGCCGAGGCAGAAGGCGCCGCCATTCGAATCGCTGCGGAGAACGAAGCGCAGGCTGCACGACTGCGAGGTGAGGGACTAGCCGCATTCCGCAAGGCAATCGCGGAAGGTCTCGGCCAGTCAGCGACTGAGCTGCGAGCTTCTGGCATCGACCCAGCAATCCTCAGCCTGTTGCTTTGGACAGAGACCCTGCGCGATGTGGCTGAGAAGGGAAAGGGCAACACAATCTTCTTCGACGGGAACCTGGGCAGCTTGGAGGACCAGATGCGTCGCCTGCAGGCGATTACTAACGCCGAGAAGCCAATCGCCTGATTGAACATACCCGAAGGTTAGACACGTCGCGTGCCCGTGTTTGCACCGTAAAACGTGTTGGTCCTTTGGTGGTTTCCCGAGGACAGCACACCCATGAGCGCTAACTGTGGCAGCCCGGGCTCGCGTGGCTCTACTTTTATAACCATGTCGGATGAGGATTTCGAATCGAGTTGCGTCAGCGAACTCATGGACTAGGTTCGCGAGTCTGAATCGAACAATCAGAACAGCAGATGCCCAGAGCGTCCGTATGAGCGACCGCTGAATTCGCGTTCAGTGTCGACCGGCTAGAGATTTCCGAAATGTTCGAGGGGCAATCAAAGATTCTCGACCAATGCACATTGCTTTGTCAGTGGCGCTGACTAAACTGGTACTTCCACCGACCGAGCAGTAGCGGATCGTTCGGCGGTGGCCCAATAGGGGGATTCACGTGTCAGACAAAGTCGAAGTTGAAGCAGGTTGGTATCCCAACCCAGAAGGTTGACCCCGCCGTTCATGAGAAGCTCGACTCGTTGACACCCAAGCCATTGGCGCTCTATTGAAATGAGCAGTGGCGCACTCTACACTCGTGCTTGCTTCAGAATCTTTCGCACGAATTTATTCACTGCATCCGACCCCGCTAGTGTGACTCAAAGTTGCATACGAATGAGGTAAGGGAACGCCATGCGTGTAGCGAGACCAAACCGCCGTCTAGGGCATCAAGCATCTGTAATCGCCGCCGCAGTCGTTGCGCTGGTCGCGGCGTCGGTTGTGGCATTGCCCGGATCTGCCGGCGCAGCGGCCATGTGCCCGAAAGGGTGGACCCCTGCATATCTTGCAGATGGCACTGGAACGGGCTGTCAGGTGCGCCTTGCTTTTTCAACCCAGGTTGAGAATGTCGTTGCTCCGCGTGGTAATCCATCTGGTCTGATTCGCGTTTCATTGCGCGGTGGTAGCGGTGGTAGCGGCGGATCCGACCAGGGTCAAGGCGGTTCTGCGGGCGCCGTTGGCGTCGTATCTGGTTCAGTCAGCGTCCCAGCGGGCACGGTCATCGAAATTGCGGTCGGATCTGCCGGTGCGAAAGGCGCGGACTGCTCTACGGACTCTGG
>RFTO01000142.1 GCA_009923375.1 Actinomycetota bacterium
CAAGCTCAATGGTTGGTTTGGCCGTCGTACGCGGCTGCGGCGCCGCCGATGCAGCAATACCGGGATGTTTCGCGAAGACGGGCACGATGGCGATGATCAACATCGCGGCAATCATCACTCGTGTGCGCATGGTGCAACGGTACGCACGAACAACCACCCACACCGTTACGGTTGCCGTGTGACTCGCACCCTATTCATCGGTTTGATCGGGTGCACCCTCGCAGCATCTGTCGGGTGGGCAGTTGCTCCGAGCTATTCCCTGAGTAAAGCAGCCGCGCCGCGTCAAACACAATCCCACCTCGCCCCACCTGCTGCACCCCCATCTGCGTGCCGATATTCGGATAAGACGACCTACTTTCCCCAAGGCTCACCCACCTACGCGGTGCTTGACACGGCGCTGCGCCTGCCAAGTGGATGGAAACCGGCGTCCTTGGTGAAGATCTCCGCCGGCGCCACCCTGCAACCCTCGGCGGCAAAGGCGTGGCGAGATATGCGCAAGGCAGCCAAACGGGCAGGTGTAACACTGCACGCCGTATCGGCTTATCGCTCGGAGAGCTATCAATTGACCGTCTTCAACCGGAATGTCCGACGGCACGGCCGGGCGCACGCACTGAAGTTCGTCGCGCGACCTGGACACTCCGAGCATCAGCTTGGATTGACCGTTGACATCGGATACGCACCTGGAACCGCAGTCACATCCGAGGTGCTGGTGCACCCAAAGACCCGCAATCAGAAAGTAGCCGCCTGGTTGGGGGCGCGTGCATGGCGATACGGCTGGGTGCGGTCCTACCCCAAAGGCAAAGTCGCCGCAACATGTTACGAGAGTGAACCGTGGCATTGGCGCTATGTCGGCCCGGCTAAAGCTGCAGATGTTCGGGCAGCTCGGGTGACCTTGCGCTCCTACCTTTGGCACTTGCGACCTCAGTGAACGCAGCGGCGTCAATCGCGTGCACTTATGCTGCACCGAACTGTGAGCGCTTAATGCAATGTCACTGAGCCGATGGGGCCATCGGAGCCAGCTAGCACAACAGCGCAATGCCTCACGTAATCAACGCGCATTTGAGCACGGTCAACCGAGTCACTTAATGCACCGCCGAGGGTTCCGCCCATGGCGAGATTGAGAATCGCATAGAACCGCTGGTTGAACACCCACTCATGTGGAGCAGCATCAGCGGCGCTCAAATGGTGGTAAGCCGTGCCATCGAACATCCAATAGATCTCATCGGGCAACCACAAGACCGAATAGATGTGGAATCCGTCTGACAGCGGCCCGTCATGGTCAATCTTGCGGGTGAGCCCCTCGCCGCCGAAGTAGCCCGGTCCGTGGATGGTGCCCAGCAGTGAAGCCGGCTCTTGGCCAACAGCCTCGAGCACATCAATCTCACCGCATTGCGGCCATGAAACGCCGGCCAAGAGACTTTCCCCGAGCAACCAGAATGCTGACCAACTGCCGACTTCTGTGGGGATCTGCATCCTTGCTTCAATTAAGCCGTACTCAAATCCCACTCGGTTAGCGGTGGTGATTTTGCCGCTTACGTACTTCCAGCGATTGCTCTCCTGCCAACCAGCGGGGCCATTGGCGTCGCTGGTCCGCTCGGCGGTGATGAGCAGGCATCCATCGCCGTCGGTTGTCACCGCATCGTCGGTGTAATACTCCAATTCGTCGTTACCCCAGCCAGGGCCAGGGCCGTCGGTGCCATCTCCGATATCCGTTGTCCAGAACTTTCTGGTGTTTGCGGAGTTAGCGCCTCGGCGATCGGTGTAATCAATGGTCGCGCAATCGCCGGCATCGCTATCGAAATCATCGCGCCAAGTCTCAAAAGGAGTGAAGTCAGGCAGTGGCTTAATAGGCATGGGAGAGACGCTATCGGCTGCTGCCGTGTCGAGCATCTCAAACACGTGGATCTCAAGCAGGCAGCAGTACATCCAACTCAGGCGAATGCTTGAGTGAAGTCGGCGATCACGTCGTCTGTGTGTTCTAAACCCACGCTAATCCGCAAGATTCCGCCGCCAGGTTTCGCCTCGGCTGCCACAGGTCGGTGTGTCAGCGCCGCAGGATGCTGAATCAAAGTGTCGAAACCGCCCAACGAGACTGCATGCGTCACCAATGTCAACTGCGAGCACAAGCGAGCCGCTGAGTCATAACCCCCGGCTAACTCGATGGCGAGAACCGCCCCCGGACCACTCATCTGAGTGCCGACCAACTCCGCCGATTCGTCGGCGTGCACGCCTGGGTAATAAACCCGCTCCACCTCAGCTCGTGTGGCGAACCATGCTGCAAGGTGCATCGCATTCTCTTGCTGCTGGCGAATGCGGATTGGCAAAGTCGGCAACCCCCGCAGGAGAAGGTAAGCGGAAAATGGATCCAAAAGGCCACCGGTGATAGCGCGAAGCGCCCGAAGCCTGGTCGCTGTGGCGGAATCAGTGACCACGATGCCACCCATCGCATCACCGTGTCCGCCGATGTATTTTGTAGCGCTGTGCACCACGATGCTCGCGCCCCACGCCAAGGGCTTCTGCAACACAGGCGTTGCAAACGTGTTGTCAACCATGAGCGGGACATCGCCGCACGCGCGTGCGAGTGCGGCGATGTCGATCAAATCGAGTGTGGGGTTACCCGGGCTCTCACAGACCACCAACCCTGTTCGCTCGGTGATGGCAGCGGCGACATCCTCTGCGGCTGCGAAGGTCACTTCGGTGCCAAGGATGCTGTGTTCAAGGAGGTGGTCGGTGCCACCGTAAAGGGGTCGAACCGCGACGATGTGCGGTTTGCCCACCCGAACACAATCGGTCAGCACGGCCGCGATCGCCGCCATGCCCGTCCCGAAGGCAACCCCTTGAACATCGTCCGTATCGCGCCCGGCAGGACATTCCAGCAGCGCAACCGCCGATTCAAGTCGGGCGACGGTGGGATTCCACAATCGCCTGTAGACAGCGCTGTCCCCGCTTGATGGACGACCACCGGTGGCCAGATTCTCGTAGCTTCGACCGCCAGATTCCACATCCCGCAGCGGGTTGGTGGTGGATAAGTCGATGGGGACGGCGTGAACGCCATTCTCCACAAGATCCTCACGGCCAGCATGGACTGCGGCGGTGGCCATATGCCACGGCTTCTCAGACATGGCTCAATCATCCTGCGCTCACGGTCGTCTGTGCGTGTTTGCGCTAGTCACACAAATGCGGCACTTCTCACACCGCACAATGACACCATGCGCCACCCGAGGTTTCACAGACACCGCGCTAAGCGCTGGCTGCGAGTGCTTGGCCCAGGTTTCATCACCGGTGCCGCTGATGACGACCCCTCGGGTATCGCCACATACTCCCAAGCCGGAGCGGCATATGGCTACGGACAGTTGTGGACTCTGTCACTATGTCTGCCCTTGATGATCAGCGTGCAAGAGGCCGCAGCCCGAATCGGC
>RFTO01000143.1 GCA_009923375.1 Actinomycetota bacterium
CTACAGCACCACGAATAGCCCGCATCCGGGGGCCATGTGGGTGGGTGCCGTCGCAGAGAAAGGGGGTTTGCCGCCAATGTTCTTAGGTACGCACGCTCCCAAAATTGACGACAAGGGACGAGTCATCCTGCCCGCGAAGTTTCGTGACCCGCTCGCTGAAGGGCTGATACTCACCAAGGGGCAGGAGCGCTGCATCGTCGTATGGACCAAGCAGTCATTCGATGACTACGCCAGCCGCTTGCGCCAAGCACCTCAAACCAATGAGCGCACCCGCAGCTTCTCCAGGGTCTTCTTTTCAAGCGCCTACAGCGATCAACCCGATAAGCAAGGGCGAGTGACGCTGCCCGCATCGCTGCGGGATTACGCGCAGATCGATCGCGATGTCGTCGTGGTGGGTGCTGACACACGCATCGAGATTTGGAACGCAGGCGCGTGGCAGGACTACCTCGCTTCACATGAGCAGGGCTTCTCCGAGATTGACGGCGAGGTGGTTCCCCAGATGTGACTCGGGCGCTTGTGGCGCGGCGTCCACTGCGACTGCAGTACTTCCCCGATTGCAGGAGAGGTGGACGCCGAGCCAGAGGCGCCGGTGCGATTCCAAGGAACCAACGACAACAGATGAGTATGAGAGGAGGTCAGCAGATGGCAGAGAGTTCGGCGGATCTACACACGCCCGTACTGCTCCAGCGCTGCTGTGACCTCCTCGCGCCTGCCATCGTTGGTCGCGGTGCCGCGGTGGTCATCGATGCAACTCTGGGTATGGGCGGCCACACGGAAGCGTTACTCCAGGCCTTTGAGAACCTCACCGTCATCGGTTTTGATCAAGACGAGCACGCGATTGAGCGTGCCACTGACCGGCTCGCCCGGTTTGGCTCTCGGGCTGTCATTGTTCACGCCCGCAATGATGAGATCGCCACGGTGCTCGACGAGTTTGAGATTGATGGACTGAGCGGGGCACTGTTCGATCTGGGCGTCTCATCCATGCAACTTGATTTTGCCGAGCGCGGCTTCTCTTACTCTTTAGATGCGCCGCTGGACATGCGAATGAACCCGCAGTCCCCGCTGACTGCAGCCGTCATTCTGAACGAGTGGGACGTCGTGGAGATCGCCCGTGTACTGCGCGATTACTCCGGCGAGAAGTTTGCCCGGAAAATTGCGAATACTGTGGTCCGCGAGCGCACTCAAAGCCCATTCCACTCCAGTGCGCAGTTGGTTGAGCTCATCTACCGAGTGATTCCGGCACCAGCAAGGCGAACTGGCGGACATCCGGCCAAACGAACTTTTCAAGCATTGCGCATCGCGGTCAATGACGAGTTGGGCACCCTTCGTCGGGCACTGCCACCGACCCTGGATGCGCTTGTTGTCGGTGGCCGCGTGGTCGTGATGTCGTATCAATCGGGTGAGGATGTCATCGTCAAGCGGGAATTCGCGCGACGCAGCACAGTCGATGTTCCAGCTGGTTTACCGGTCACCGCCGATGCACTCATCGCACCTTATGCGTTGATCACCCGGGGTTCTGAGGCTGCCACACAAGCGGAGATTGACGCTAACCCTCGAGCAGCAAGTGTGCGATTGCGAGCCATTGAGCGGAGGGCAGCATGACGACGTTGCAACAAGCGTTTGTGGCTCCTTTCACTCGTGCCCGAAATGTTGCTGTGGATCGCGAGCAAGTTGATAATCGCGGATTCCTCGCCATTCTCATCGTCGCCGCACTCGTAAGCGCGGGTTTGCTGCTGGCACTTAACTCGGCGTTGACAGCAGGGGCGTTCGAAGTGCAGACACTCCAGCACCACAGTGCTGACCTGCAACGTGCCCAACAAGCAATCGGACAGACTGTCTCTATCGAGCAGTCTCCAGCGCGACTAGCTGGGCGCGCTGCGGCGCTGGGAATGATTCCTGCCAAGAATCCGACCTTCTTGGTGGTGCACAGCAATGCCGCGGCGACGACCAAGCCGTAATAATCGATCCGCGCTAGTGCTGGAGCGAGGGTGAGGTAAGTGAACGTCGATGAGTGAGGGTCAATGAGCTCGACGAAATCCCCTGTACAGGCCGGGAAAAGTCGCCTGCGCTTCGCCATCGTGGTTGTCGGAGTTGTTGCATCCCTGCTCATTGTTCGGCTCGCGCAGATTGAGTTGATCGACGGTCCGCGAATGGCGGAGCAGGGACGGCTTGCACGTTTGACCGACCGACCGGTGCCGGCGGTTCGCGGTGTGATCACTGATGTGAATGGGAACAAGTTGGCAGTGTCAGTGAAGGCTTACGACATCGTCGCTGATCAGACCTTGGTCGCTGGCCCGCAGGAGGTGGCCAGCAAGCTCGCGCCATTACTGCACATGGATTCAGCAGCACTGACGCACAGGCTTATCGGCAAGAAGCGTTTTATCTACATCAAACGCCAGGTGACCCCGGCTCTGTGGCAGAAAGTAAAGGCGCTGAATCTGCCAGGGATATTCCCAGCACCGGCGTACCAGCGCATCTATCCAGCTGGCGCGTCTGCGGGCAACATCCTCGGCTTCGTGAACATCGACGGTGGAGGCGCTGCAGGGGTCGAGTCCCACATGAACACCGTCTTATCGGGTGTTCCCGGCATGGCGCGCTATGAACACAACCCTGCTGGCGACGCGATTCCAGGCACTGCGGCCGAGAATGTGCCGGCCATCCCCGGCAGCAACGTTCGCTTAACAATCGACCGGGATATCCAGTGGTACGCCGAAACGCAATTGGCCGCAGCCGTGAAGTCATCCAAGGCGGACTACGGAACCATCGTGATGATGGATCCCACCACCGGCGACATCATCGCTCAGGCAACGTTGCCGACGGTCGACCCGAATCAGCCGGGGAAGGTGCCAGCCGTTGACAGAGGAAACCACGCCATCACTGATGTTTACGAGCCTGGGTCCACGAGCAAGATGATGACGATGGCAGCGGTGCTTGATAACGGGGCCGCGACTCCGTTGACCAAGTTCAAAGTTCCCTACTCCAAGAAGTTCGGAACCCGCACACTTCACGACCACAACCCTCACGGGATCACCCACTGGAACCTGAACGGCATCTTGGCTGAGTCCAGCAACATCGGCACGTTCATGGCAGCATCGAAAATCGGCAAGCGGAAGCTGTACACGGCGCTGAAGAAGTTTGGCATCGGCGAGCCGAGCGGCTTGGGATTTCCCGGTGAAAGTTACGGCTACGTGCCCGATCCATCGGCGTGGTCGATCACCTCGTTTCCCACGATCGCTTACGGCCAGGGTCTATCTCTAAATGCATTTCAGGCGGCAGCGGCCTACGCCGCAATCGCGAACGATGGAGTCCGGATGAATCCGCGCTTAATCGCGGGGGTTACTGACCCATCCGGTGCCTACA
>RFTO01000144.1 GCA_009923375.1 Actinomycetota bacterium
TTCGAGTGTGCACAATCGCACCTGGAGTGGTGGAGACGCCGATTTACGATCAATTGTCACCAGAGGTGCTGCAAGCGCTGGCAACCCAGCAGTTATTCCCAAAGCGACTTGGTCGCCCGTCGGAGTATGCGCAACTTGTCAATCACATCTGGGATAACGCCTTCCTCAACGGCGAAGTCATTCGACTCGATGCTGGAACACGTTTGCCACCGAAATAACGACTCATCGCAGCCGCGCACTTGCAAAGAAGAGTGGAGGTGAGCGGAAGTCTTTGCAGCGTTAGCTGCCAGCGGCAGCGCGCATCAGTCGATCGCGAATCGCGATGCCAATCCCTACGGCAGGTGGAAGCACGGCGAGCACAAGTGTGAGCCCCATGTCATCGGCGGCGCGCAATGCTGTGTAAAGCCCGCGGGCGTAATCCTGTGCGTCGCGGGCGGCTAGCAGTTGCGTCCCGCCCTCGGGGAGTGCAAGTTCTGCAAGGGCCAGCACACCAAACGTTGCATCTGGTCCACGTTCCGTTGGCGCTGTGGTTGCTGTTGGCGCAGTTGCGTTTCCCGCTGTCGCCGCAGTTGTTGGTGTTGCCGCAGTCTCTGTAGTCGCGGCAGTTACCGCGGTTGCCGCAGCCGCTGTCGCCGCAGTCTCTGTGATCGCCGCGGTGGCTAAGGCTTGTGCATCTGGGACTAACACGACTCTTGCACGTGGTGCGTAATGAGAGGCAAGAGACCCTGACACCCTCGGCGCGTTCAGTTGGTTGGAGTCAACAGCCACCCCGGCGACTGCAGCCACAGTTTCAGCGCTGATCGCACCGGGCCTCAGAATGCGCGGAGCTTCACCAGTGCAGTCGATGATCGTGCTCTCCACACCCACCTCGCAGGCGCCGCCGTCGATAATCACATCGCCGGGCTGCAAATGCTGGGCAAGTGCAGTGAACACGTGCTCGGCAGTGGTTGCAGACACCTCGCCGAATCGGTTTGCACTCGGCGCCGCAACTGCCTCGCCTAGGCCCCGGAGCACTTGCAACGCAAGGGGATGCGCCGGCATCCGGATGCCGATTGTCGCTTGACCACCGGACAGCATCGGATTCACATCAGCTCGCTTGGGCAAGATGAGCGTCATCGGTCCCGGCCACAGAGACATCAGATTGCGTGCGTAATTCGGCACATCCGCAGCCCAATGCTGCACATCCGCGATGTCACCAATGTGCACGATGAGCGGATGATCAACGGGGCGACCCTTAGCGGCGAAAATTCGCGCAACCGCAGTGGCATCCGCAGCACGGGCAGCAAGGCCATACACAGTCTCAGTGGGCAGGCCAACCAAACCGCCGTTTCGCAAACACGAGACCGCGGCTGTGATTGCAGCTTCACCAGGATTGAGGAGGGCAGCACGATCAATCGACATATGCAACCGCCGTCGATGCAGGGTTGGCACGGGAGCGCGAGAATTCGGCGGTAGCGATTCCAGCGAGGATGAGCGCACCACCCATGATCTGCACGGCGAGCAAATTCTCACCTAGTGCAAGCCAGGCGATCACGGATGCGAGCACAGGTTCCATCATCCCGAACAACCCTGCTTGTCCGGCAGTGAGATGGCGCAACGCGAAGTTCACGCCCGAGAAGGCGACCACGGTTCCGAGGATGACCATGTAGGCCACTAGCCACGACACAGGCAGAGTGACTGTGCCGCCGCGGGTCGGGATATGCGCATGTTCACCAAGTAGATGCCGGGGGAAACCTTGCCAAGGCTGGACCAGTGCCCAAAAGAGGCTGGAAAATCCGAAAGACCACATCGTCAAGCTGAGTGGATCGCGTTGGTGGGCGATCTTCTCGCCGATTAAATAATAAATTGTTAGTGCGGCCGCTGCGCCGAAGCCGGCGGTGAGACCCAATGTTGAAATCGCCATTCCTCGCCACACTTGAGCGACGAGAACCAAGCCGACCAGCGCCAGCGCGATGCCTAACCAAATCTGTCGGCGAACTGCTCGCTTTTGTGCGAAACGCATCCACAGTGCAATCCAGATAGGAGCGGTGAATTCCAACACCAGGGCGATACCAACTGGCAGTTCCTTGATTGCGATGAAATAGAGGTAGTTCGTCATCGTCACACCGAACACGCCATACGCCGCGAGCAAGCCCAGCTCACGTCTGGTGACCCGAAAGCCGCTGGGGCGCAGCGCAGCAGTTAGCAGCACCAACACAAAAAAGGCGCTCGTGCTGCGCAGTTGTGCGAGGTGCTCAGCCGACATTCCCGCTTGCATGACGCTCTTGGAGACCGTGCCGTTCAGGGCGAAAATCAGCGTCACAGCACCATAGACCGAATACCCGAGTGTCGGCCGTCGGGTTATTGCGTCGGGCGCGGCAGTGTGAAGTGAAGCGGGGTCATGTTTTGTCACAAGTAATCAACCACGGTGCGGTCACTGCCCTTCGGGAGTTTGCAAGGGCCCGGTTACGGGCTTGCGAACGTCGACAATCTGGCCGTAATCGCTTAACTTCACCCGCAGGTTCGCTGTGGTCGGGGTGCCACTGACATTGAATGTGCTGGCGATGCTGATCGATGTGATGAAGCCATCGGAGTCTGTTGAGATCATCACCTGCGCTGAGCCACCGGTTGCCGCCGCCGAAATGCTGCCAGTGGTGTCAGCAGCTGCACCGAGATTCTGCACGAGCAGTTGTGCTGGCAAAGCGCCGGTGATGACCGTGGCGCCGGCCTTCATGGTCTTGCGTGCATCGATGACTTTGCCGAGCAGCGACCACAGCAGGCGGATATCCCCGGCGGGGATGCCTTTAGAGTCAAGGCTGACAGCAATCCAACGCGTGGGGGTGTGGGTGTACATCGTTGATCCGATGATGATCCGATCGCGCGCGGTGGCTAGACCTGTCGCCGCTTGACCAGTGGCCGTCCCGGAATCCACATCGATGTTTCCGATGAATGATTGCTTCCATTCACTGTCACCGGAGACCGATCCTGTGAGGCTCCCGCTCGCGCCAGAACCGGAGCGAGCAAGTTGGATCACACTGAGCAGCTCAGCGCGAGTCATCTCGATGCCACTTGTCGCAGTTGAGCTTGGTTGCGGATCGATGCTCGCAGAAGCGCTCGAAGACATGCTCGCAGTTGCGGAGTCAGTCGGTGAAGTGTCAGTTATCGATGGCGCTGACGAAGCGGAGTGAAACCCACAGGCGCTGAGCGAGACAAGCATCCCTGATACCGCCACGGCCATCGCCACCGAAGCGATTCGTGTGCGGGTTTTCCGTCGCTGCAACCTCACAGAGGCAGGTTACGCCACATCCGTGCCGGGACCCATCTGCTGCTCGCGGCGGTACATCACATCGGTGTCCCAATGACTGAATCCCAGGCTG
>RFTO01000145.1 GCA_009923375.1 Actinomycetota bacterium
CGCAGCGGACGCTGCAGCAACGATGCTCACCTTGCCGTCAACCGCAGCCGCCCCGACCACCAACGCTGAGGTGTCACCCGCGCGGCCGCGAACATTAAGCACGAGCTCGCGCAAATCGGCTGGATCGGTGCCAGCGGGAGCTGCGAACGCCCACACTGTCCCACGTCCACCGGTTGCGCCATTTGTGATAACTGAATCCAAACCGGCGGCCAAGCTTGCTTGACGCATTTTCTGCAACTCGCGATCGAGATCCTTCACCTTGCCCACAAGCGCCTCAATGCGCTCAGGAAGTTCTTCAGGTCGGGCTTTGACCATCTCGGAGATTCTCGCGAGCAACAGGTGCTCGGTTGCGAGGTACTTGTACGCGTCAAGCCCGACAATCGCCTCAACCCTTCGCACGCCAGCGCCGATTGAGCCTTCGGACAGGAACTTCACCACGCCGAGCTCCCCGGAGCGGGTGGCGTGAGTTCCACCGCACAACTCACGCGCCCATTCCCCAACGCTTACAACTCGGACGCTATCGCCGTACTTCTCGCCAAACAACGCCATCGCACCGATATCGCGGGCTTGCTGTTGGCTCATCGAATCAATGTGCACCTGTAAGTCCTGGATGAGGACCTCGTTCACTCGCTCCTCAACCTCCGACAAAATGGATGCGGGCACTGCCTGCGGTGATGGGAAATCAAAGCGCAGTCGACCCGGGCTGTTCTCAGAACCCATCTGTGTGGCTGTGTCCCCGAGAATCTCCCGAAATGCCTTGTGCAGCATGTGCGTGGCGGTGTGCGCCCGAGAAATTGCAGCACGACGCTGGACGTCAACATGCCCGACGGCCGCAGCACCCGCTGCTACCTCACCTTCAACCACTGTTGCGCGATGGACATACACACCGGGCACTGGCGTTTGGACATCGAAGACCTCGGCGACAGCGCCATCCGCTAGCACGATACGACCGTGATCTCCGAGCTGGCCGCCTCCTTCTGCATAAAAAGGTGTGCGGGAAAGCACGATGTCGACATGCTCGCCCGGTGTGGCAGAGCTGACCTCGACACCATCGCGCAGCAAGGCGTTCACCACTGCTTCGGTGTCTGTCTCCCCATAACCAGTGAACACCGTGGCACCGGCGCGCTCCATTACATCGGAGTACACCTTCACTGTGGTGAGACCGGTCTTGCGGGCTTTCGCATCCGCCTTCGCGCGTTCACGTTGCTGCTGCATGAGCGTTGTGAAGCCCTCGCGATCCACGCGCAGTCCCTGCTCGGCGGCCATCTCCATAGTGAGATCAATCGGGAAGCCGTAAGTGTCATGCAGGGAGAACGCTTGCTCACCAGAGAGCACCGCAGCCCCTGACTTCTTAGCGCCCGAGACCGCCGTGTCGAAGATCTGCGTGCCGGTGCGCAAGGTCTGTAGGAAGGCTCCTTCCTCACCAGCAAGCACCGAGTTAATGCGCTCACGTGAGGATTCCAATTCGGGGTACTGAGCCACCATCGCATCGATGGTGGCATTCACTAGTTCGGTGGCGACAAGGTCACCGGTGCCGATGATGCGCATGGAGCGCACCACTCTGCGCATCAATCGGCGCAGCACATAGCCGCGTCCCTCATTGCCGGGCAGGATTCCATCGGCAACCATGAAGGCGCAGGTGCGTGAGTGGTCTGCAACAACCCGCAGGGCGATATCCGATTTTTCGCCGGCGCCGTACTTGACACCCGCAAGCTCACTGGCCTTGCTCAAAATCGCCATGGTTGTGTCGATTTCGTAAATGTTGTCAACACCTTGCAGTAGAGCGGCCATTCGCTCAAGGCCCATGCCTGTGTCGATGTTCTTTGCCGGCAGCTCACCAACGATTGGGAAGTCGTCCTTTGTGCCGCCATCGGCGCGCTCGTACTGCATGAATACGAGGTTCCATACCTCGAGGTAGCGCTCCTCATCCGCAATAGGACCGCCTTCGCGACCATGTTCCGGACCTCGGTCGAAATAGATCTCTGAGCTCGGGCCGCATGGTCCAGCAACCCCCATCGACCAGAAGTTGTCTGCCATCCCGCGACGCTGGATTCGTTCCAACGGCACGCCAACCTGCTTGTGCCAGATATCGGCTGCCTCGTCATCATCGTGGTAGACCGTCACCCAAATCTTGTCTTCGGGGAAGGCGAAACCGCCATCAGCCACTGAATTGGTCAGCAACTGCCAGGCGTATGGAATAGCTTCGGCTTTGAAGTAATCACCGAAGGAGAAGTTGCCGCACATCTGAAAGAAGGACGCATGCCGCGTGGTGCGGCCGACCTCCTCGATATCCCCTGTGCGGACGCATTTCTGCACACTCGCGGCGCGGGAGTAATTGGGTACGGCTTGGCCAAGAAAATAGGGCTTAAACGGCACCATGCCCGCGTTGACGAATAACAAGGTCGGGTCGTCCAGCAGCAATGAAGAGGAGGGGACGACGGTGTGCTCGCGGGCAGCGAAGAACTCCAAGAACCGTCGGCGGATTTCGGCGGACTCCACTGGGCACCTTCTTCACTCCTGCGCCGGCAACTCGGTTGCGCTGCCAGCGGCCTGACTTGGACGTCCCGCGTGAAAAATTACACGCGCGGCGATGTGGGCAGAGACTACCGAAGCCACGCACACCCGCGACAATGGCGACATGGCAACTGATCCGAATTGGCCGACCGCAGCCGCGTGGCTTGCAAGGGGGCCACACATTGATGGCGCCTGGTTGGAGCCAGAGGTCGCCGTCATCGGCTTTGGATCCCAAACTCGTTCCATTTCCCCCACTCAAGCAGGAACCACGCCAGGTGCGGTCCGACGGGCTCTGGCGCGTTATTCCACCTGGAGCATCGACCGAGATGTCGATGTGTGGGATGTCATCGCTATGGACGCCGGCGATATCAGCAATCCCGATGCAGCAGACGGCTTCGAGCGCGCGGTCGCAATCTTGAGATCTCTTCAGCACTTTTCGCAGTTCACGGTCGTCCTTGGTGGGGACAATTCGATCACCTACCCCACGGTTGTCGGGCTGCACACGCAACACGAGTCCAGCGTCAATGAAGACTTACGGTCTGTCGGCCTCATCACCTTCGACGCCCACCACGATTTACGCGATGGTTGGTCCAACGGTTCGCCTGTGCGCCAACTCATCGAGGCCGGTGTGCCCGGTGCGCAGGTTGTCCAGGTTGGGATCGCTGGATTTGCCAATTCCAGGGAGTACACCGCCCGCGCTCGCGATCTGGGCATCGCCGTCATCTCCCGCGACACGGCGATGCGGCGTCCCGTTGAGGACATCGCCGCCGAGGCGTTAGCCATCGC
>RFTO01000146.1 GCA_009923375.1 Actinomycetota bacterium
CGTCAGTGAGACTCGAGTCTTAACTGGCAGTGCAGACAAGGCCTTGCGGACATCTGTCATCGGCTGGTTGAGGTCGATCTGCACGGCCTGCTTGTCATCGAGATGTTCGTCGTTGACTTCCGGCAGGAACCGAGCAGGATCAGCTTCAAGCTGTTCAAGGAACACGCCCTCGGCTGTGATCTTCGCTTTCGCTTGACGATCGGCGGAGCATGACACCGAGATCGCCACGGGGCACGAGGCGCCATGTCGCGGCAGTCGAATCACTCGAACGTCATGGCAGAAGTACTTCCCACCAAACTGGGCGCCAATCCCGAATTCACGGGTCATCTGCAGCACTTCTGCTTCCATATCCAGGTCGCGGTAGCCGTGACCAAGAGCGGATCCTGATGTCGGCATCGAATCGAGGTAATGAGTGCTGGCGAGCTTCGCCGTCTTCACAGTGTGCTCTGCGCTAGTTCCGCCGACCACGATCGCCAAGTGGTACGGGGGGCATGCGCTGGTGCCGATGGCTCGCAGGTTCTTATCCAAGAACTCGCGGAACGATGCAGGATTCAGCAATGCCTTCGTCTCTTGGAAGAGGAACGACTTGTTGGCTGAGCCGCCGCCCTTAGCGATGAACAGGAAGGAATATTCCGCCTCCGCGCCATCATGGAAGTCCATGCCGATCTCAATCTGCGCAGGAAGGTTGTTGCCAGTGTTGCGCTCTTCCCACATCGACAGCGGAGCGAGTTGCGAGTAGCGGAGATTCAAGCGCTGGTAGGCGTCGAAGATGCCGAATTCGAGTGCGGCTTCATCGCCGCCGCTGGTGAGGACGTGCTGCCCGCGCTTTCCCATGACCAAGGCGGTTCCTGTGTCCTGGCACATGGGCAGAACCCCACCGGCAGCGATATTCGCGTTCTTCAGCAGGTCCAGTGCCACAAAACGATCGTTAGCGCTGGATTCGGGATCATCGATGATGGTTCGAAGTTGCTGAAGGTGAGATGGGCGCAACTGGTGGGAGATGCTCTTGATCGCCTCAAAGGCCAGAAGACTTAATGCCTCATCGGAGACAGTGAGGAAGCGGCGGCCGGCAGATTCGGTGACGGTGACGCCTTCGCGTGTGATCAGGCGGTATTGCGTGGTGTCAGGTCCCATCAACGGCAGCAGTTCCGTGTGCGCGAAGTCGCTCATGCTGATGACTCTAGCCGCGTGGCAGCGCTCTCGGCAGGAGCTGGCTCAGGTGCCCTCGTCACATCACATGACCCGATGGGCACGCGCGCACGATTCAGCTTCTGGGAAACCTGGATGCGCACGGAGTCGGCAGATGTGGTGGGCTACACCTGTGCAGGAGATTCCCGACGAGGCGCCCGACCAACAGCGCGCGGCTTACACGGTGCATCGGCGGCCGCATCGCCGTCGCTACCAAACTGCACGAGACATGCTCTTGTCTCTTGGGGCCATCGGAATCTCCGTTGCCGTGATCCTGGGAATCACCTACCGCAGCAAGCCTGATCCAGTGCACGTTGTGGATTCATCCGCAGCAATCACCGATGTAAAAATTCTCGGACACTGGCCCGTGATTGACCCCTCGAGTCATCTGGTCGGATGGCGCCTCACAGTGGCTCGCCACGACAGCACCTCCGGCGGCGAGCCGGTGCTGGCGCTGGGATGGGTGACCCCGAGCAGTCATTGGGTAGGGCTGCAGGAATCCGCCGCTGCCGGCGTTGATGCGCGCCGATGGCGGGATTCCTTCCTGCTATCCACCTGGCGGGATGCGGTGGAGTACCCCAGCGGTCCATGGCGCGCCTTCGGCGATGTCGCGGCCTGCACGCAGCCCTGCACCCCGGCGACCGCACCACTGGCTTATGCCCAGGTGAACATCGGGACCGCACCGCACCGAGCCGTCTACATCGCCTACGGAGACGCGCCAATATTGGAGATCAAGCAGTTGATGGCGGCGATCACATCTGCCCGGATGTCTGCGGCGAAGTCCGTGTCTCCCAATAAGGTCTGACCATGGCCAGCTCTCAATCCAAGGATTCCGCTCAAGAATCACTGTCGTATGAGCAAGCTCGCGAGGAGCTCGTTCAGATCGTCGCCACCCTCGAGGCCGGCACCAGCACCCTCGAGCAATCCCTGCAGCTGTGGGAGCGCGGCGAGGTGCTCGCGAAGGTCTGCCAAGACTGGCTTGACGGCGCACGCGAGCGTTTGGCAGCGGCAGCGGATTCTGAGTCTGCTCCCGCTGGACAATCCGCTCAGGACTGATCAGTCGGCAGTAGCGGCGAAATCACCCTGCGCCACCTGCACACGCAGGTGGGTACCGCTGGCGATGGTCGCCGCATCCCGGATAAGCGATCCATCGTCGAGGTAAGCGATGGCGTAACCGCGAGCCAGAGTGTTTGCTGGCGATAGTGATCGCATCCGCGCAGTCAGCGATTCCAGCTGGGCGTCGGCATGCTTCATGGCCGTCACCACGATGCGCAATGCGGTGCGCCTGGCTGCAAGCAGTTGTTGGACATGTTGATCAACCAAACCCATGGGCTGCTTGAGCACGGGCCGACTCCGCACACCGTCTAAACCTCGTTGCTCGCGCTCGATGACCCCGACCACCACTGCAGCAGCCCTCGCCCGCAAGCCGGCGATGACTGTGAGTTGCTCGGTGACATCGGGCACGATCCGGCGTGCTGCGTCCGTGGGGGTGGATGCGCGGAAGTCGGCCACATCGTCGAGTACGGGTCGGTCCTGTTCGTGGCCGATCGCACTGACCACGGGTTTGCTGCATGCGGCCACTGCGCGACATAACGCTTCATCGGAGAAGCCGAGCAAGTCTTCAACTGAACCACCACCGCGGGTGATGACGATGACATCGACATCGGCAGTGGCTTCGAGTTCTTTCAACGCGCCGATGACAGCAGCCGGGCAGTTCGGACCTTGTACGGCGACTTCACGAATATCGAACTGAACCGCAGCCCAGCGGCGGCGTGCATTCTTGACCACATCAAATTTCGCGTCACTATCCCTGCCGCAGATGAGTCCCACCTTGCCCGGCAGAAATGGGAGCGGCTTCTTACGGCTGGGGTCAAGCAAGCCTTCGGCAAGCAGTGCCTGGCGAAGCTTCTCGATCTGCTCGAGGAGGGCTCCGACGCCGACGGCATGGACCTCCAAACCCCGCAGGCGTACATCTCCGCCGCGCTTCCACCACTCGTCAAAGCGTGCGAAATCGGGCAGGTCAATGCCGCGCTCCTGGGCGTACCAGTCCCGGATCAGCGAGTAGCAATCGAGCACGCCATGCGCCCATTCACGGCCGACCAGCGGGGCGAC
>RFTO01000147.1 GCA_009923375.1 Actinomycetota bacterium
TATATCGATGTGCTTCAGGCGTTCGTGGACGGCCTCGCCATCGCACGCGACCGGGGTCACGATCTCTCGGCAATCCACAGCGTTGCTTCATTCTTTGTCAGTCGAGTTGACACCTCAGTGGACTCCGCCCTGACCACAATCGGCACAGCTGAGGCGAAGGAACTGCTTGGCAAAGCTGCCATCGCAAACGCGCAACTGGCATGGGGAGCCTTCCTGAAGTTCACACAGTCTGATCAATGGATGCCTTTTGCCGCGTCTGCGCGCCCTCAGCGGCCTTTGTGGGCATCCACAGGCGTAAAGAATCCTGACTACGACCAGGCGATGTATGTCACGTCACTCATCGGTCATCCCTGCGTCAACACCATGCCCGAGGCCACACTTCTCGCGGCCTCCGCAGTAGCAATGCCTGATGTGGACACCATGACACCTCACCTGACTGAGGCTCAGGAGGTCTGGACGCGGCTTGAATCCCTGGGGATCTCGCACTCCCGCACTGTCGAAGCCCTCGAGATTGCTGGCGTCCAACAGTTCATTGATGCGTGGGTCGCCTTACTTGACGCAGTCGAGAAGGAAATGGCGTCAACTGCATGAGTAAATCCGCTGATCCCGTATCAAGCAACACCCATACAAATCCGCTGCGAGACCCACGCGACCGGCGACTGCCGAGGATTGCTGGCCCCTGCAGCCTGGTCATCTTCGGGGTAACCGGCGATTTGGCACAACGCAAACTGATGCCAGCGATTTACGACCTGGCTAACCGCGGGTTATTACCTCCCGGATTTGCCCTAGTCGGTTTCGCTCGTCGAGATTACGCCCATCAAGACTTCTCCCAGGTTGTTCACGATGCCGTACGCAAACACGCGCGAACCCCGTTCAACGAGGACGTCTGGGCTCAACTAAGCAATGGCATTCGCTACGTAGCCGGCGATGTATCAGACCCAGCCTCCTACGTCGCCTTGACAGAGACAATGAAGGAGCTTGACAGAGAGCTTGGTACGGGTGGGAATCACGCCTTCTACCTCTCGATTCCACCAAAGATGTTCCCTGTTGTCGTCACCCACCTCAAAGACTCGGGGCTTTCCGTGGCCGCGGATGATTCGTGGCGGCGGGTGATTGTGGAGAAGCCTTTCGGGCATGACCTCGAGTCGGCACAGGAACTGAACCAGACTCTAGGAGAGGTTTTCCCGACAGGGTCGGTGTTCCGAATTGATCATTACTTGGGCAAGGAGACGGTGCAGAACATTCTCGCTCTGCGTTTTGCAAATGCGATGTTTGAGCCGATTTGGAACTCCAACTACGTCGACCACGTCCAGATCACTATGGCTGAGGACATCGGGATCGGCGGTCGAGCTGGGTATTACGACGGTATTGGCGCAGCACGAGATGTGATTCAGAACCATCTCCTGCAGTTACTTGCGCTAACGGCGATGGAAGAGCCAATCTCCTTCGATGCCACCCATGTGAGATACGAAAAAGAAAAGGTTCTAGAGGCTGTGGTTTTGCCAGAGGACCTCGGCTCTGCCACCGCCCGCGGTCGTTACGCGGCAGGCTGGCAAGGTGGTGACTTTGTCAAAGGCTATGTTGAGGAAGATGGCGTTGCGGCCGATTCCATCACCGAGACTTATGCCGCGATAAAGCTCATGGTCGACTCTCGACGTTGGGCCGGGGTTCCCTTCTATCTTCGTGCCGGCAAACGTTTAGCCCGGCGCGTGACGGAAGTGGCAGTGGTGTTCAAGCGTGCGCCCCACCTGCCCTTCGCTGTCACTGACACCCGCGAACTCGGCAACAACGCCCTGGTGATTCGTGTTCAGCCAGATGAGGGAATCACCGTTCGCTTCGGATCGAAGGTGCCCGGCACCGCGATGGAAGTGCGGGATGTGACGATGGATTTCGGTTATGGAGAGTCCTTCACCGAGTCCAGCCCTGAGGCTTATGAGCGATTGATTTTGGACGTCCTCCTTGGAGATCCACCGCTGTTCCCCCGTCACGAAGAGGTTGAGCAGTCGTGGCGGATCCTTGATCCGATCTTGGACTTCTGGGAGACGCAGGGAGATCCGCAGGATTACGACTCGGGCTCGTGGGGCCCAGGCGAATCCGATGACATGCTCGCTCGCGATGGTCGCGTCTGGAGGCGTCCGTGATCAGGCTAGAGAACACCACTGTGGCCGATATTGCTGATGCCATCACTGAGGAGAAGCGCAAGCGTGGGGCCTTAGCGCTGGGCTTCGTTCTCACTCTCGTTGTGGTCGCTGAGGAAGCAGACCAGGCCGATGCTTTAGCGGCGGCTGCAGCTGCTGCGGCTGCCCATCCCATGCGCATCTTGCTAGCCATCCCGCGACCGTCTCGAGGCGCTTCTCAACTCGATGCTGAGATTTCGATTGCGGGTGATTCGGGACCCGGTGAGGTCATCACGCTGCGTTTGCGTGGCGGCTTGGCCTCCCACTCACAGAGTGTGGTCATCCCCTTGCTTGTTCCGGATACTCCCGTTGTTGTGTGGTGGGCTAGCGACGCGCCCGTATCACCCGCAACGGATTCACTTGGCAAGATTGCACGTCGACGAATCACCGACGCAAGTGGTCACGGATTGGATCAAGTCCACTCGCGGGCTCTCAACTATGCGCCAGGTGACACAGATCTGGCCTGGACTCGCCTCACACCCTGGCGGGCACTTCTTGCGTCGGCACTGGACCGCCCCTACGCACCAATCACTTCAGCGGAAGTCGCCTCAGCGCGCACGAACACAAGTGCGCCGCTCTTAGTTGCCTGGTTGTCGCAGATGCTCAAAGTGCCCGTTGAGCACAAGGTCGCCCGAGGACCCGGGATCACATCGGTGACGATTCACACACACGACGGTGAGATATCACTAAGCCGACCTGACGGCAATAAAGCAAAACTGACCGTTCCTGGCTACCCCGTCAGCGAGGTGCCACTGCGTCGGCGAGAGACCAAGGATCTTTTATTGGAGGAATTGAAGCGGTTGGATCCGGACGAGATCTACGGTGACGCTTTAGCGCGCTTACCGCAGGTTCCCGCGGCAACATGACAGACGTTCGGGTGCAGGAGTGCGATGATCCGCTCGCATTGGTGGAGCACGTGGCAAGCAGTGCGTGCTCTCTTCCAAGTGATGTGCACATTGCCCTCACCGGTGGGCGAGCAGGCACAGCGATCACAAGCGAAATTGTGCGCCAAAGAACCACTCCTGTGCAGCTGTGGTTTTCAGATGAGCGTTTTGTCCCGTCCCACAGTGCCGAGCGCAATGACCACGTGGTCTCGCCGGGGCCAGGTATCCCGCACTTCGTT
>RFTO01000148.1 GCA_009923375.1 Actinomycetota bacterium
ATGTTGGTCGGGGCGCTGCTACTTATAGGGCTGTTCGTGCGACCAGCGGCAGCGATCTCTGGGCTGGTGATGATGGTGTTCATCGCAGGTATCGCGAGTGTGTGGGTCCGCGGGCTGAACATCGATTGCGGCTGTTTTGGAAGTGGTGGAATCACCACCGCAGCCGGCCGAGACCTCCGATACGGCTCCGAGATTGCCCGAGACGCCGGATTGCTCCTGTGCTGCGCCTGGCTGACAGTCAAACCGAAGAGCCGCGTGGCGCTCTTGGATCGTGCGTAATCCGCTAGCATCTGCGCATCTGTTGGGCGTGAACGCCCGCAACCCGAGGAGTGACGATGTCTGCCAAAGATGAGATGCGTGAGCGCGCCGCCCAAGCCCGTGCCGAGAGTGCCGCTGCGCAGAAGAAGCGCGACCGGATGATCGCCATCATCGGTGCATCCGCGATCATCGCCGTCGTCGCAGCTATCGGGGTCTACTACGTCTCCCGCCCGAGTAAGCCAGCATGTATCCCTGGCACGAGTATCTGTGAGGACCGCTCTGCGGCGCTACCTGCAACTGCCTCGGCGACGACTTACGGCGTGCCCGCTTTTCCGGTGAAGGCCAACGTGCCGACCGTTGAAGTGTATGAAGACTTCCAGTGCCCGATTTGCGGCGAGTTCGAGCCGCAAAATGGCAAGCGCTTGGTTCAGTGGGCCAAGGAAGGGCGAATCAACCTTGTGTGGCGCCCAGCAACGTTCTTGGACACCAATCTCGCGAAAGACAACGCCAAGAACGGCAACCCAGACTCCTCAGTGCGTGCCACATCGGCATTCGGATGCGCTGTCGACGCAGGCAAGGGCACGGAGTACCACACGGCGATATTCGCCGCGCAACCTAAGGCCGAGGGCGTCGGTTACAGCGACGCCACTCTCGTCGCACTGGGTGCGCAAGCCGGTATCACTGGTCCGGCGAAAGTGACCTTCGACAGTTGTGTAGCCGCTGGCACATACCGCCAGTGGGCACAGAACAGTTACACCCAGTTCGTGAAGAACGGCATGACCGGCACTCCCTCCGTAGCTATCAACGGCAAGGTGCAGGACAACACCGTCTACCTTCTCAACGCAGCTGGCACAGGAGTTGACACCACTGGTAAGAAGCTTTGGAAGGCACTTCAGGCTGCCGGCGCCAAGTAATCGAGTACTAGCGCGTGGCTTAGCAAGTGGCCTGAGTCACATTCGCTAGGGTTATCTCCCGTGCGTAGAGCCAAGATTGTTTGCACCCTAGGACCTGCAACCTCGGTCGAGGGGGTGCTAGATCGCCTCATTGCCGCCGGGCTTGATGTTGCCCGTTTGAACTTCAGCCACGGCTCCCATGAGGATCACGCCGAGAATTACCACCGTGTGAGAGCTGCTGCCGAGAGAAACGGCAAGGCTGTAGCGCTGCTCGCAGACCTACAAGGGCCGAAGATCCGCTTGGCGCGCTTCGCCAGCGGCCCGGTTGAGCTGGTTGCGGGGGAAACGTTCACCATCACCACTGACGATGTGCCGGGCGACGTCACCTGCTGTGGCACCACCTACGCCGGTTTGCCCGGTGATGTGAAGGTCGGCGATCCATTGCTGATTGACGATGGTCGTTTAGCCCTTGAGGCGATCGAGGTGACTGCAACCAAAGTCGTAACCAAGGTGATCGTCGGCGGCCCCTGCAGTAACAACAAGGGGATCAACCTGCCCGGTGCCGCAGTGTCGGTGCCGGCGTTGTCTGAAAAGGACATCGTCGACTTGCGTTACGCCCTTCACCTGGGCGTGGACTGGATCGCCTTGTCTTTCGTGCGGTCGGCTGAGGACTACCTCGACGTCAAGCGCGTTATGGATGAAGAAGGCATCACGGTGCCGGTTCTGGCGAAAATCGAGAAGCCGCAGGCTGTCGATAACCTCGAGGAAATCATTGAAGCTTTTGATGGCATCATGGTCGCTCGAGGCGACTTGGGCGTGGAGATGCCGCTAGAGGTCGTGCCGCTGCTGCAGAAGCGCGCAATCGGCTTGGCGCGGCAATATGGAAAGCCCGTGATCGTTGCAACCCAGATGCTGGAAACGATGATCAGTGCCCAACGACCGACGCGAGCCGAGGTCAGCGATGTGGCCAACGCAGTACTTGATGGCGCCGATGCCCTGATGCTCTCGGGTGAAACAAGTGTCGGCCAAGACCCGGTCAACGTGGTCACCACAATGGCATCGATTATTGAGTACACAGAAGAAGGGGGACTTGACCGTCTGCCCGCTTTGGACATGCCGCTTACGGATGGAACTGCACGCGCGGTGACCCATGCAGCTGCCGCCGTAGCCGAGCAGACGCAGGCTCGTTACCTAGTTGCCTTCACCGAAACCGGTACCAGCGCCGCACTTGTGGCGCGCCATCGCAGCAAGGTGCCCATTCTCGCTTTCACTCCCAACGTCAAAGTACGCAATCAGCTCGCGATGTTGTGGGGTGTGGAGACGTTCTTCGTCGCCACATCGGAACACACCGACGACATGGTGCGACAGGTTGACTTAGCCCTGCTCAATCTTGGCCGCGTCACCCAAGGTGAGCGAATCGTGGTGGTCGCGGGGGTTCCGCCGGGCGTGCCCGGCACAACCAACGGAATGCGCGTGCACCGAATCGGGCACGCGGTCGTCTGATCGAGCGAGTAAGTAAGACACTGCGGGACTGACACGTCGCATCGCTGCCCAGGTCGATGATGATGGTGCGGGTGCGTGTTAGGGTCCCGCTCACGAACATCCTTTAAATCCGTCCAGCGAGGCGGGGAAGGAGGTCGACGGTGACGAACGCGCCGACGACATCTGCGGGCGAGATCCCGCCGCGCGACATGACCCGATCGGTGCTCGACGCAGCAGATATTCGACGGGCGATAAGTCGCATTTCCCACGAAATTATCGAGCGCACCAAAGGCGCTGACGATGTCGTCCTGCTGGGCATCCCGCGACGAGGCTCTGATCTCGCTGCTCGCATCGCTGCATCGATTGCATCTATCGCCGGCCTCGATGAAATCCCTTGTGGGGTCCTCGACGTCACTCATTATCGCGACGACAGCGCCATCCGCGCGGTGTCAACTTCCGCGCCCACCGAGATTCCCGAGTGCGGGATTGAGAACAAGACCGTGGTCTTGGTCGATGACGTGTTCTTCAGCGGTCGAACTGCACGTGCGGCCTTAACTGCACTTGATGCCATCGGCAGGCCTGCCTCAGTGCAACTTGCAGTCTTAGTTGACAGAGGGCACCGAGAGTTTCCAATTCG
>RFTO01000149.1 GCA_009923375.1 Actinomycetota bacterium
TGTCCTTGATTGTGGCCACCACGGGTGCGGCAGCACGCAGCGCCGTAACGCGCCCTTCAGCCGTGTCAAGGTCGTGCTGCTTCAACAGCGATTTGATGACGAACACGAACATCGGCACCCTCGATGCCACCAACGCCTGAACCGCGGTGTCACCTTGCGCCAAGCGCAGGTCGCAGGGGTCCATGCCGTCGTCGGCGACGGCCACGAAGGTCTTGGCGGCGAATTGCTGGTCATGTTCGAAGGCCTTCATCGCGGCCTTCTGGCCGGCGCTGTCTCCATCGAAGGTGAAGATCACCTCAGCTGCGGCATCGGGAGTGTCGAGCAGGATCCGGCGCAGGATCTTCACACTGTCTCTTATACACATCTGACGCTGCCGACGAAGACAGTACGCACGCCATCACATCGGTGTAACCCTCAACGATGACTGCCTTCTGCTGGCGCGCGATATCCCTACGCGCCAGATCCAAGCCGTAAAGCACCTGGCTCTTCTTGTAAATCGGCGTCTCGGGGGTGTTCAGATATTTAGGGCCTTCGTCATCATCAAAAAGCTTGCGAGCACCGAAGCCGACGACATCGCCGGAGGTGTCGCGGATCGGCCACACCACTCGTCCGCGGAACCTGTCATAAACACCGCGCTGTCCTTGCGACACCAAACCGCCGGCGAGCATCTCCTGCTCTGTGAATCCGGCGGCCCTCAAGCGTGAGGTGAGGCCGTCCCAACCTTGCGGGGCGTAACCCACAGCGAACTGTGCCCAACTGTCCTCACCGAAACCACGGCCGAGGAGAAACTCGCGTGCCTTCTGGGCGCCAGGTTCGCGCAGCTGCGCGGCGTAAAACTCCGAGGCGACCTTGTGTGCGGCGACCAAGCGCGGTCGCTGGCCGGCGGATGCGGCAGCCCGACTGCTCGTCTCGTCGTAGCGAAGTTCCACTCCATAGCGCCCGGCGATCTTCTCGACAGCCTCGGTGAACGTGAGTCCTTCGAGCTTGCGCAGGAAGCCGATGAGGTCGCCGCCCTCTTGGCAGGAGAAGCAGTGGTAAAGGCCCTTGCTCGGCGTGACATGGAAACTGGGTGTCCGCTCATCGTGGAACGGACACAAACCTTTGTAACTTCCGCCGCCGGCTGATTTCAAAGTGACGTATTCGCCCACGACGTCGCGGATGTCGGCAACATCGCGTACTGCCGCCACATCCTCATCGCGAATCCGGGCCATAACAGCAGAGCCTATTAGCGCGCCCTGCGACCGGCGAATGTCAGTGAGAGCGGGCGAAGCGGGTGTGCCAGTGGACCACCGAGATGTCGGTCAGGCACGCCACCTGGTCAAACACCACCCGTTGCAGTGCAACATCATCCCCTGCGCTGGCGGCTTCATCCCAACTTGGGCGCAGCCAAGGCTCCAACCCGTCGCGACCGACCTTTGCTAGTCCTGCGACTAGTTCGTGCAGCATCTGTCGCTGGTCGGCATACATCGCTGCCGCGCCGCTGCGCCGCATCACGAAGTGCACGGCGATGGATTTGAGCATCGCCACCTCATGCCGCTGCTGGATGGGGATGATCAGGTTCGCGTTGTAACGAGTCAGCCGGCCGTCGCCGTAGACCTCGCGGGTGGCAAGACGCGCGGCGGTGCAGAAGCGGCCGATGAGCTGGCTGGTGAGGTTCTTTAGCGCAGCCAACGAGCGGTGGCTGCCGTCGTAATCCCCCACCCAGTAGGGCAGGCTCACCAAGCGGTCGATGGCGGCGAGCAACTCAGCCTCGGATGCGCCGCGAGCGAAACTCGACAACGCGATCGCCACCATCTCGCGCCGCTCGTCCTGGCCCGTGAGGGCATCCAGCTTCAACCAACCTGCATGGATCGCATCCTCCATGTCATGCACGGAATACGCGACATCGTCAGCCCAATCCATCACCTGGCTCTCGAAGCTGACGCGGGGCGACCCATCATCATTGACCGGCGCACCATCGCGGATCCACGTGAACACATCGAGGTCATCGGCGTAAACATTGAACTTCCGCACGCCTCGTGCTGCCGCTGTGGCGGCATCGATCGGATATTTGATCACCGCATCCAGCGATGCGCGAGTGAGATTCAAGCCGACGCTCGCACGAGCGCGCTCATGGTGATCGGGGGCAAAGGTCTTCGGCTCAAGCCGCGTCATCACTCGCAGGCTCTGCGCATTTCCCTCAAAGCCACCGATATCGCCGCTGATCTCATGCAGCGCGTCCTCGCCGTTGTGCCCGAAAGGCGGATGCCCGAGATCGTGGGCCAAACCGGCGACCTCCACCAAATCGGGATCGCAGCCGAGCACCGCGCCGAGCTCGCGCGCGATCTGTGCGACCTCGAGGGTGTGAGTCAGCCGCGTGCGGGGGAAATCGAATTGGCCCGCGGTGATGACCTGAGTCTTCGCAGCGAGGCGGCGCAATCCCGCCGAGTGCAAAACGCGGGCTCTGTCTCGGGCGAACGCCGTGCGGCCGGCGCGCTTGGCAGGCTCGGCCACCCACCGCTGCTCATCCGCAGGCTCGTAACCAGGCGAGGATTGGTCGTCACTGCGCGCGTGGGCAGCCGGGTCGGACACAGGGTCGATCGCAGGGTCGATCGCAGAGTCCGTCACGGGGTCCATCATTGCAACCACCGCTGCCCGATTTGGAACCACACACTCCCCATGCACTCATGGAACACCCTGCTGGGCGAGTAATGCGAGCCGGCGCCGCCGATAGTGGAGTTTCGGTAGATCGCGCCGAATCCGAGCACCTTGCTCATCTCGTAGACCCTGGCCATGTGCACCGAATCCGTGACGAGCGTGATTCGGTAACTAGAAGGCGGCGAGAGCTGCGCTGCCACAGCTTGCAGGGAGTTCCAGGAGTTGCTGCCCGTCTTCACCGCCTGCACTGCGGCGGATGGAACTCCACGACCGATGAGGTAATCGCGGCCGGCTTGGCCCTCGGTGAACCGGTCGCCGGGTTGGTTGCCGCCGACGGTGACGATGTGCTGTGACACACCTGCGCGATACATCGCCAGCGCGTGGTCGAGTCGGTTTTGGAACAGCGGGCTGGGTTTGCCATTGAATTGCGCAGCGCCGAGCACCACGATGGCATCACTGCGATGAGTTTCGTGCACCTTCGATGAGAGGTAGTTCATCACCGCGAAATATCCCAACGCGAGCACCGCGGCGAAGAAGCCCATCACGATGAGCCGACGCAACCACCTCAGTGGTTTGAAGAAGAACACGCCGCCTCCAATGCCTCCGC
>RFTO01000150.1 GCA_009923375.1 Actinomycetota bacterium
CCGACGATGCCATCGGCTTTTAATCCTTGTGTTTGCTGGAAAAACCGAATGGCGGTATCGAGAGTTGCATCGACTACGAGTTCATCTGGCGGGGCTGTGTCATCAACTGCATCGTCGTTGAGGCAACCGACTTTGCGAAGAATGTCGCGTAGCTCTGCAACCGCAGCCCCAGATGAACCGGGTCGAAGTGTTGGCCGGATCTGCTCGTTCATCTCGCCCGATTCCTGGTGGGCGACCTGTCAGCCGATAAATTCAGCGAGGTCTGCCTCAAGTGCAGGCTTCGGCTTGGCGCCGACAATTTGCTTGACCATTTCGCCGTTGTGGAACACGATCATCGTGGGAATTGAACGAATGCCGAACGACGCGGGCACAGTCTGGTTCTCATCGGTGTTCATCTTTGCGATGGTGAGCTTGCCGGCATTCTCGGCGGCAATCTGGTCGAGGATGGGTGCCACCTGGCGGCACGGACCGCACCACTCGGCCCAGAAATCCACCAACACTGGGCCAGACTTGCTCGCCTCGATGACATCGGCGGCGAAAGTCGCATCGGTCACTGTCTTTGTGAAGTCGCCCATGATGGCCTCCTTGTTAGTGATTCCTGGCAGGTGGTGCAAACCGTCGGGCCTTGCGCAGGTCCGTGTGGTCAACCCTAGTGAGCGGCGAGCCAGCGTTCGGCGTCAAGGGCAGCCGCACAGCCAGAACCAGCTGCGGTGATTGCCTGCCGGTAGGTGTGGTCAACCAGATCGCCGCAGGCGAACACCCCATCGATATTGGTTCGAGTTCCGTGAGTGGCCACCACATACCCGCTCTCATCGCAGGTCACGACTCCCCGCACCAGTTCGCTGCGCGGGTCGTGGCCAATGGCGATGAACAACCCTTGAATCTCCAAGGGGCGGGTGTCGCCAGTGACAGTGTCGGTCAGAGTCACCGAGGTCAAGGAGTCCTCACCATGGATGGCGCTGACCTGGGAGTTCCAGATGAACTCAATCTTCGGATCGTTCTGCGCGCGCTCAACCATGATCTTGCTCGCGCGCAGCGTTTCGGTGCGGATGATGACATACACCTTGTCAGCGAACCGGGTGAGGAAAGTTGCCTCCTCCATCGCGGAGTCGCCCCCACCGACCACAGCGATGGTGCGGTTACGGAAGAAGAAGCCATCGCAGGTGGCACACCAGGAGACCCCTCGACCGGAAAGCCGCTTCTCATCGGGCAGCCCCAACTCGCGGTAGCCGGAGCCCATCGCGAGCACCACAGCCTTGGCGTAATGAGTCCCACTCGATCCAGTGTGAATCACGCGCACATCGCCGTCGAGCTCCACCTGCGTCACATCATCGGTGATAAACGTGGTTCCGAAGCGCTCCGATTGCTCGCGCATGTTCGTCATCAACTCCGGACCCATGATCCCGTCAATGAAGCCTGGGAAGTTCTCCACCTCGGTGGTGTTCATCAATGCACCGCCAGCGGTCACTGCGCCCTCGAAGAGCAGGGGTTTGAGCTGCGCGCGGGCAAGGTAAATCGCCGCGGTGTAACCAGCAGGGCCGCTGCCGATGATGACGACATCGTGGACAGTTGCGGCTTCAGCGGAAGTCATGGGGTTCCTCAAGTGGCGTGGGGCGGTTGAGCGTTCGTTGGCAGAAATCTGCGTAGGACCAGCCTAAGACCGCTTGTGGTGAAAGTTAGCCAGCGTGGCATCTAAGGATGAGTCATGTGTGTGAGAACCCCGTTGGGGAAGCTCAGTCACCGACCGTCGGGCTCGGTGCTCTCCTCACTCGACGAAGGTGAAGCAGGTTCGCCAAGCTCAGACTGCGCCTGCACCGAGCAGTAGCCGTCGTTCCTCACCACGAAGATCCTGGGGGTCGCCTTGGCGTCCAACTTACGCTTTTCCACCAACACGGCAACCGGCTGTCCGTTGAGAAAACCCAGATCCGCGGAGACTTCGGTATTCGGATCCTCATAAGACATCCGAGAGATCTCGGCATCCACACATTGTGCTTCGCCCGCGAACAAAGTGGGGACGTCGTTCACGCCCACCTTGGGAGCCGAGGCATCGATGCTCGTCGCATCGTCGGTGAGCGATTTCAGGTTGTAAGACTTTCCGCTAAAGGTCATGACGGTTGCGATCTTGGGCAACATGTCACTGTGCTCGGCTGCCGCTGGCATGCTGTCAGAGCTGCTAGTGGGGGTGTCGCCTGCAGATGCTGCCAGTTGGCTTGGCGCCTCCGAGAGGGCTGCTTGCGAGTCAGGTGTGGCGAAGGTGCGCACCTGCGATGTGGCTGCGCCCTGGTTATCTGCGACGGTTGAACCGCCACCTACGTGGTTTCCGCCAACCAGCCACACACCTGCTGCCGCTGCCGCTAGCGCCACGCTGCCGATCAGATTCATCTTGGTCCGCCGACCCACCCGATCGGCCAGCGAGATCACTTGAGCGCCGTCGGCCACGGGTGCTGTGTTGGCGCCGGCAGTTCGTGCCGCAGATTCAGCCGCGATGGAAACCTGCACAGCAGCCCACACAGCAGCTGGCATCGGCGTGTGCTCGGAGCCAAGAGTTGCGAGCATCTGCGTTACTTGCGGGTCCTCGAAATACTCGCCATCGCTACCATCGTCGCTATCGGAGGCATCTGATGATGTAAAGGCAGTGCTGGGAGTGCCTGCGGTGCCGGGAGTGCTTGTGCTGTCGTCGCCAGTGAGGTGTTCGCCGGCCGATCCGGCGGACGCTCCCGTTGATTCATCAAATTCAGCGTCGGTCATGACTCTCCTGGATCTCCGCCCGCACTCATGCCGGCCTGGCTACTCACATCGTTACTTGCTGCACCTCGGTCTGCACCCGGCGTTCCCGGCTGAAGTGTCCGGCCGCCACTGGGTGCGCCACTGAGCGCACCACTGGGTGCACCATTGGGCGCAGAACTAGAGGCGGCCCTTGGCTGACCAATGGGTAAGACGCCCTCGCCCAGACCTTGGTTCCGTAAATCCTTCAAGATCTCTGCCAACTTACCTCGGCCGCGAGAGCAACGGCTCTTGACCGTGCCCACAGCCACCTCGAGGATCTCCGCTGCCTGCTCCACGGGCAGTCCTTGGACATCCACGAGCACAATGGCCGCACGCTGGTCTACGGGGAGTTGAAGGAGCGCCTCCTGCAGCACAACGCGTAATTCGGCCTGGTCGAGGTCGTCGTGAGGGTCGGCGGGCTCGGGAATACCTGCGTAGGACTCATCCTCGCGGG
>RFTO01000016.1 GCA_009923375.1 Actinomycetota bacterium
GGCAGGTCCATCGCGCTGCCGCGTAGCCGAGTTATCTCGCCTGCGAGCGCCAACGCCTCGGCTGAGCCTGGGGCATACGCCTTAATCGGCTCATTGATCGGTTGCGGCACTGAGGTGATTGCGTCGATGGCCATGGCTCGTCCTTTACTTGGGGCTTATCGGACCTTCTGCTCGTGTGAGCAGACTCGTCCTTTGCTCATTCTTGCGGGTCGGTGGGCGTTAGTCGCGTAGCACCTGCTTGTTTGCGCGTGACGGCGTTGGTCGAGGGAGTTAATCGAGGGAGTTAATCGAGGGTGGCTAGCAGCACGGGTAGCTCCTGCACCGCCCACCAACTTAGTTCTGGTCCGTCGTCCTCATCACTTGGTGATGCATCACCGGCGTGGAAGCTGGCCACCTGCGTCAGTTTCAAGGGGTCTACTAGCTGCCGCTGCCCGATTTCCCCGCCATCGAGCACTGCTACATCAGGCACATCCGCAGCAATCACCAGGATAGGCCCGTCACCTAAATCCTCGGCAGCCAATGACATCGCCAGATATTCAGCAATCTCAATGTCATCGAGCTCAAGTGAATAGGCCTGGTAGACGTCGGGGCCAGCTGTGAACGCCATCTGCGCTGAGCACACACCATCGGTTTTCAACGCCACCAGCATCGCCGGCGTTGCTGGCACATAAATCCTCATTCATGACCTCGGCTCGTCGTGGACTTGTTGGGGGAATGGATCATCACCGAAGTTGGCATCGAATATCGCTTTCAACTCCATCAAAGTTGAGTCGTAACTCGTGTGATGAACACCAATCATTCCGAACTCCACAGCTGCGGCCACGTTTGTGTGTAGATCATCGACGAATACGCACTCCCCTGCTGAGACACCCAAGGTGGAGATGGCGAGCTCGAAAATCGCTGGATCAGGCTTGCGTAAACCCACCTCATGGGAGATCACCACGCACTCAAACATGTCGTTCCAGCCATCGCGCGGATACTCGTTGCCCCAGGAGTTGGAAATAAGCCCGGTGCGCACTCCGCAGCGGCGCGCTCGATAGACCAATCCATTCATATCCGGTGCGTGATCAAACATCGCAAACATCCGTGCCACCATCCCGGGCCCGGGGAAGTGACGGCCCGTTCGCGTTTCCATCTCTCGCTTCAGGGTTCCCTCAAAGTCCTCGATTGTGAGGGCACCGACCTCGAGTGCGTGAATCGGATTGGTGTGCGCAAGTCTTGAGAATTCCGGTCCGAGCCAGTGGTTGACTAAATCGAAATAAGCCTCGAGGTCGACCCGGTCGGCTTCCGCCCACTTCTCAATCGCGGTCGACAGCGGCCCTGTGAGCACGCCGCCCCAGTCCACAAGCAGCGTCGTGGGGGCTGAGGTCATGCGGCGAACACTAGGCGCAAGCAGGTGTCATGACGCCCGTGCGCGCCCAAATTACGCAGCGTGGGCGACGGCGAGCACATGGTCTGTCAGTGCTCGCAAATCTCGGCGAACTCTGGAACGCGGAGCCGCATGCGCGAGTGTCTGGCCTTGACGCAGTGCTTTGGCACATGCTGCCGCATCCTCTGTGATGAACATTGGCACGATGACATCGTTCTCAACGCGCTGACCTAGACGACGAACCATGAACTCGTGCCATGCGCGATCATCCCCTCGATCCCTTGATACGACCGTGCACAGCCGCTCAATTGGCAGGATCGTCTTCACTTCATGGACACAACGCAGCAGCCGGGCCACCGCGATCGGGTCGCTACCCCCTACAACAATCACAGCATCAGCCGTAGACACATCCTCCAAGTTCTCGGATGTCTCAGCTAGTGCGAGCAGGACTCCTCGATCGACAACCACCAAATCTGCAGTTTGCGTCGCGATGACAAGCAGGCGACGCCAAAGTTCAGGCCGGACCTGACGCGCAGAAGAGGGACCCACGATTGCGCGCAGCCCGGGTTCGATGTCAACTGCGCTGCGCCACAGCACCTCCGGATCAAGCGCGCCGAGTGCCAGCTGCCTGAGCATTGCGTTGACGCATGCTCGGTTGTCAGTGATGCCCAACATCTGGTCAATCGATCCGGCGTGGACATCGGCATCGATTAACAAACATCGTTGCCCCATGCGAACCGCCTCATCAGCGATGGTCACCGCGGTTGTCGTTCGACCAGCCGAACCCTGCGGTCCGGTGACGATTACTAATGCACCGAGGCGCCTCATGTCCTCTTCAATCACTTCCTCAAACGGTTCGACATCCGCCGCGGTCGCGAACTCACGGTGTCGGATGAGCGCGATAACTGAAGCCGCCGTGCGCGGCATATGAAGCTCATCCAGCGTCACCACATTCACCAAACCCAAAGCAAGAGCCCGCTCTCGGTCGGCATCGTCGGCGGCGAGAGCCACCACGAGTCGAACTCCCCTGGTTATCCCTGCCGCCACATGGGCGTCCAGCCCAGGCAGGGTTAGAGCGACAACGACAACATCAACATCGGTTGTGGCCACATACGCGCTCATATCGCTGACATCAACGCATCTACGAGTCACTCGGGTGCCGGCGGAGGGGTGTGTCATCGCAGCCAGAAACTCGCTCTCCCAATCAGGGAAGTTCAATGCCAATGCCACTGTGGGTTGTCGGGACATCGACATCATCGCGGTACCTCCACTACGTCGAGATCGTGGTTGTGCAGGACCGACACAAGTCGACCCGTTGCTGTGGCATCCACCTGCACAGTGAGAATTCGGCTGCCGGTTGCGGTCGCGTCTCCTTGAACGTGGGCAACGATCACGCGGCCCACGTAAGCGCTGCGTGTAGCTGCTAGCCCATCGGATGCAGTCGCCCACACATCGACTTGCTGTCCGCGTTGAAGTTGGGCAGGTGCGTGCCCTGCATCCACATTCAAGGTGACCATCCTGGTTCCCGATTGCAGCGCTGCGTGAACGTCAGCGGTGGATAACAGCGCACCAGAGGCCACTGCTCGCGCCAGCGGCTGCCGTGGCAGTTCTGATAGCAAGATGCGGCGCGCAGTCGCCGGGATCTGAATGGGTTCTCGTCGGACATCCGCAGCGGAAATGCGCATGCCGGCCGGCAAATCTCGGACGGCAATTAATGCCACCTGGTTGGTTGGCGAGGTGTGCGGCCACATCTGCACGGCAACGACCGCGCCGATGCAGACAACTGCCATTCCACTGAGCAAGCGGAAATCCCGGAGCCACATCGTGTGCAGGAGTCTTGGTGCTCGGCGATTTGTCATCACTGACCACCTCCTGTCCGCGGCTGCTTGAGTCATCTGCGCGTTCTGCGATACCCAGCCCACGCGCGACTGCCTCTACGGTCGTGTGCTTGAGACGTTGATCCAGTGCCTGCCGTTCCCCCGATGTGCGCAGTTGCCTACGGGTGTTGATGCCACAGCAGAACCATTTGTCCACAGCGAAACAACCAACGCAGCCTTATCCACAGCTGACGTGCCACGATGTGCCCATGAGTGCGCAAGGCCCACGGTTTCTAACACCGGCTGATGTCGCCGACATCCTGTCGGTCACGCCGAGTCAGGTGTTGAAATTCCTCCGCGACAGACAATTGCGGGGCATCAAGCTGCCGGGTAAGGGTGAATGGCGTATCGAGGCAACCGCCTTGGAGGAATTCATCGGCCGCCTCTATCAACAAACCCACGCACCCGACACAAGTCACGCTGATTCCGCGCACCCCTGCTTCCGCGCAGCCACACACATGCGCGCCCACGCCTAGTTAATGCTGCGATAGTTGACCGCGCTCACCGCAGTCAGTGGCACTGTCAACACACCAGCCTTGGCGTGAATATCTAGACAGTCAGCCCACACCGTCAGCAACTCGCCTCCAACGACGCGACCATCAACTCGGTAGATGTCAACCCGCGAACCGATTAATGAACTCATGGCGCTCGTTGCACTCAAGGGCGCTCCCAGATGCGCGACTGGCGGGGTCACTTTCATCGGCAGATCATGAATCGCGTGAAGCGCCCGGGCCATCACGATCGTTCGACAACTCCCCTGCACAATCACAAGGCTGTCATGGAAGATCGCCGAGATCCCACCTTCCACCTCGAACCCACCGGCACACTCAACGCGTACCACTGATGCACGTGCCAAGCGTTCCATCAGACGGTGACTCCGCTGCTCGGCCACGATGAACTGCGCGATTTCACCATCGGTGTCGCGCCACACATGCTCGCTACTTGCCGCAGAAACGTCCGCAAGCTCATCCCAGATCTCGCCATCAGCCATACGGGTTGGACGCAGGCGGGCTCTGCGCGGTGCCGCTATGCGGCGGCTGGGTGTCGCAAACGGTCGCGATGAATCCACAGACAACCGAATGTATATAGACATAACCGAACGCATATGCCTACAAATGCCAGTGACGAGGCTGATAAGGGCTCGTCCTCGACCTCATTTTGGCAAGGAGGCTCCATGACTGCCACGACACCTCACAGTTCGGCCATTGCGACTCTTGCGATGAACGCAGACACCAACGCAGAGAAACCGCTGGAGGCACACAGGGACATCACCACGGTGACGTGGCAATCTCCGACTGCCGAACGCCGGCGGGCGCGGATTGCTGTGAACGACGCTGCATCGAATTCATTGCGGCAGAGTCCAATAGTGCGCTTCGGCCCACAATCTCTCACGACAGCCGAACACGATGATCACCAAAAAACACCAGCAGCCCGAAATGCCGAACCCGAACTGCACGCGACAAATCCCGGCCGCACAGAACCTGAAACGACTGCAGAATTAGAGATGTCCACTCGCGTCCTGCGCATGGTCGCCGAGATCCACGCGGGTTTGCGGCCCGTCCACCAGTGCATTCGGTGGACCACTGCGTCGACATACGCCCAGCTGTCCCGCGCTCACGCCCGGGCGAGCTCATTGGCTGCCCGCGGTGTGCAGCCGGGGCCGATCGTCGTCATCGGAATCCATTCCCAGTGCATTGACTCGTCGGTGGTGGAGACGTGTGCAACCGTGGTGGCTCGCCGAGGCGATGGAACAAGTCGCGCTCGCGCCTTGGCAATCTGCATCCGCCGTCATCGAGGCGGCTGGTGGGTCACGTCAATCGACTGTTAACGACCTAGCGAAGTCGGGTCGGATCTCCGTGACACTTCTTGAACTTGATCCCGGCTCCGCATGGACACGGCTCATTGCGCGATGCACCTTCGAAGGCAGCGGCTTCCTCGCTGACCTCTACTCGCTCCTGCGCGTCGCCAAGTTCGGTTGGTCCGCTGTAGTGCAACTGGCGCGGCGCCTCTGGCACCTTTGCAAGCGACACGGAGGGTTCCGATGCAGACTCCCCAGCCTCTTGCGCGTCGTCAGACTCGGTGTTAACAACCACCTGGGCGTTAAACAACAAGCCAACAGACTCCTCTTTTACAGAATCCATCATCGCGACGAAGAGGTCGTAGCCCTCTCGCTGGTACTCCACCAAAGGATCACGCTGGGCCATGGCTCGCAAACCGATTCCCTCGCGGAGGTAGTCCATCTCGTACAGATGCTCGCGCCACTTGCGATCCATGACCGTCAGCAACACCTGACGCTCGAGGTCGCGCATGATCTCCGCACCCATCTGCTCCTCGCGCGTGCGGTATGCCGCAATCGCATCCTCCACAAGTAACTCGGTCAGGAACTCATCATCGATATCGTTTTTGTTCCCACCCGACTGAGCCACCACATTCTCCGCTGTGACGGTGACTGGGTAAAGCGTGCCGAGTGCGGCCCACAGCTGTGGCAAGTCAACGCCATCCTCATTCGAGGTGTTCAGCGCTCCCACGACATAGCCGGAGATCGTGTCTTTGATGAATGACTTGAACTCCGCTGAAAGGTCGGCGTGTTCGAGCACCCGAGTGCGCTCGGAATAGACCACTGTGCGCTGGCGATTAAGGACGTCGTCATATTTGAGGACGTTCTTTCGGCTTTCAAAGTGCAGTCCCTCAACCGATGTCTGCGCCGAGGCGATCGACTTAGCAACCATTCCCGATTCGATTGGCACGTCATCAGGCACGTTGAAGCGCTGCAGGAAGGAATTCACCATGTCGCCCTTGAACAACCGCATCAGGTCGTCTTGTAGGGACAAGTAGAAACGAGACTCACCTGGGTCACCTTGACGACCCGACCGTCCACGAAGCTGGTTGTCAATGCGGCGCGATTCGTGTCGCTCGGTGCCGAGCACATACAAACCACCGAGTCCGACAACCTCGTCATGCTCGGACTTCACTGACGCTTCAGCAGCAGCCAACGCACCTGGCCAAGCAGCTTCGAACTCCGCCGGCGTCTCAACTGGCGACAGACCTTGCTTCTCCAGCGTCTCATTAGCAATGAACTCCACGTTGCCGCCGAGCATGATGTCAGTGCCTCGTCCGGCCATGTTCGTGGCGACAGTGACTGAGCCCTTGCGCCCCGCTCTTGCGATGATGGCAGCCTCACTCTCGTGATGCTTTGCGTTCAAGACTTCGTGCTTAACGCCCCGCTTCGCCAAGAGGGCGGAGAGGTACTCACTCTTCTCCACGCTGACGGTGCCGACCAAAATAGGCTGTCCAAGCGCGTTGCGCTGGACGATGTCCTCAACGACGGCTGCGAACTTGGCCTCTTCCGTGCGGTAAACCAAATCAGACTGGTCAACTCTCTGCGGCGACTTGTTCGTTGGAATCTGCACAACGCCGAGCTTGTAAATCTGGTCGAATTCTGACGCCTCGGTCATGGCCGTTCCAGTCATGCCAGATAAACGGGCGTAGAGGCGGAAGTAGTTCTGCAGTGTGACGGTTGCGAGGGTTTGGTTCTCCTCCTTGATCGTCACACCTTCCTTCGCTTCGATGGCTTGGTGCATACCTTCGTTATAGCGACGGCCCTCAAGCACACGACCGGTGTGCTCGTCGACGATCATCACCTCACCACTCATCACGAGGTAGTCACGGTCGCGCTTGAACAGCTCCTTGGACTTGATCGCGTTGTTCAGCAACCCAACCATGTGGGTGTTCGCGGACTCGTAGAGGTTCGCGATGCCGAACCACTCCTCAGTCTTGGTGATCCCAGACTCCAGTACGCCGATGGTGCGCTTCTTCTCATCGACCTCGTAATCCTCATCGCGCACGAGTCGCTGCGCGAGGCGGGCAAACTCGGCGAAGTACTGCACTGGCTGATCGGCCGGACCACTGATAATCAATGGTGTGCGCGCCTCGTCGATAAGGATCGAGTCGACCTCGTCCACGACGGCGAAGTTGTAACCACGCTGGACGCGTCCTTCTTCGGTGACGGCCATGTGGTCTCGGAGGTAATCGAATCCGAATTCATTGTTGGTGCCGTAGGTAATGTCTGCGGCATATGCCTCGGCACGTTCGTCAGGGGTCATGTGCGACAGGATGCAGCCGACCTTCAACCCAAGAAAGCGGTGGACACGCCCCATCCACTCGCTGTCACGCTCCGCGAGGTAGTCGTTCACAGTGACGACGTGAACGCCTTTGCCTGAGAGCGCATTCAAATATGCCGGCAGGGTGGAGACAAGAGTCTTACCCTCACCAGTACGCATCTCAGAGATGTTGCCCTGGTGCAGTGCTGCACCACCCATGAGCTGCACGTCGTAGTGACGTTGGCCAAGGGTTCGTTTCGCGGCCTCGCGCACGACAGCAAATGCCTCGGGCAGCAGGTCATCGAGGGTCTCACCCTGTTGAAAGCGGGACTTGAACTCTTCGGTCTTCGCGCGCAACTCCTCGTCGGAAAGGTTGACAACGAATGACTCAAGGGCGTTGACCTGCTCGGCGATGGACTCAAGTCGCTTGATGACGCGACCTTCACCAGCGCGCAGGATCTTGTCTAAGACGGACACAGGCGCATCGTAGGCGATTTCCCTACGCGATCTTGAGCAGCCCTTCGCGCACTGCGCGCACAACGGCCTCCATACGGTTGTGGACTCCGAGTTTCTCGTGGATGTTCCGCACGTGGTTCTTGACCGTGTTCTCACTGATATACAGGCGGCTGGCGAACGCCCGGTTGTTCAAACCCTCGGCCACAAGCGACAACACTTCCCGCTCCCGGCGCGACAAGGCCCGGATTCCTACCGCTCCCGGCTCGTTGTGGCGGACCAACTTCTCAAGTTCCATCAGCAGCGAGGAAGCCACAGCCGGAGACAGAAGTGATTCGCCGCTAGCCGCTGAGATGACAGTGTCAACCAGTTCTCGACTGCTGCAATTGCTCACCAAATAGCCTCGAGCCCCTTGCTTCACAGCGGCTCCAAGGTCCGCGCCCGTACCTTCCCCTGCGTCGTGCCCGATCCTTGTCTGCGAGTTTGCGTAGACGGGTGTGCAATCGCTCCAGGCAGGCGTCGAAGGCGGCGGCGGCCGTCACGTCGGCGAATTCCGCGCGGACCACCAGATGCGGATTGCGACAGGTGACTTGAACGCGGTTGGCGGAATCCGCCATCCGCGGGTTGCGCTCATGCTCAATCTCAACAGCCACATGGGTGAACGACCACCCGAGGCGCGAGAGCCGGGAAATCCGATCTCTCATATAAGCCTCAAGTGAGTCCGGTACCACAGTGCCGAGCGCCCGAATTGTCATCACACACTGGCCGTCATTAATCAAACTCGATGCCATCGTCAACCTCCAAAGCTGCATCCACTCGTGCCATGTCCAGCACCAATTCGGTGTGCGGGAAGTGTGGGCGCGTTGTCCGCTGAGGGGGAAAGGATTAGTCAAATCTCTTGGCAAATAGTGCAACTAACGCACCCACACGCCACCCACCTGATGTCAGCAACTGACCACAATTGACCACAGTGGCACCTGTCGTGACCACATCGTCAACGACGAACACGGCCTCGCCATCGGGCACCACCCGCCGGTTGAGTGAGAAGCCTCTGTCGGCATTGATCATCCGCTCACGTTGGCTTAGCCCCACCTGATCGCGGGAAGGGCCCCGGCGCAGAGCTGGGATGATGTCAGCCCCCGATGTTTCTGCCAGGTCCGTTAGCGGGTCACCCGCGCGCGCGATGCGAGTCCGCCAGTGAGGCGGCACGGGCACCACGCGTAACGCGCGAGCATCGTTGCACGAGGCTTGTAAAGGCGCTCCTAAAGGCGTGTTGGCACCACGCATGTCCGCAAATGCCCTGGCCATGATCAGGCGCATCACTGCTGCGGCGTTTACATCGCCTCGCTCCTTCCAATCAACGAGCAATCGCGCTGCTGCACTCGTGTACGGGGCCAGCGCCAGCACAGGTGCTGGGGCAAGGAGTTGCGCCTGCGCTGAGATCCGAGCTGGCCGCAACACGAATCCGTCGATGACGCGTGCTGGGAGATACTCGTGCCCCACCTCACCGAGTTGTCGCGCTGAAAGCGAATGTCGAGGGCACATGAAAGCAACTGTGTATACGTGCGCGGCAAACAGGAAGTCCATCACCGTGGAAAATGTGGAGCGCAACGCAGGTGCTGCGAGCGTGTGCATGGAAGTATTCACCGCATGACCACCGCACAAGGATCTGATCAACCGAAGGGCCCGTTGGTGCCAGGCGGCCCGATAGCCGGCATGCAGTTCTGGCGCTTGTCCTGGCGCATCTTGCGCGCTCGAGCAAGGTTGATGATCCCCGCAGCCCTAGTTCTCGGTGCGATTTCTGCAGGTGCCCAGATGTGGCTAATCATTCGCGCGGCCGGCAGTGTCCGTGCTGCTGTGGATGCAGACATGAATCTGGCCGCAATCCTGACGCCCTTGATGAAAGGCGGTTCGCACTCCGGGCAGCTCCTTCTCTTCGGTGTTCTCGGAGGTTTCCTTGTCACTTCATTGATCATTCCCAGCGTCGCTAATAGCGGCTTGGTTGCAGTGGTCGACGACGCGATCAACGATTCTCATCGCGCAGGTCGCGCTTACATCCGCAGCGGTGTGCGAGCGCTGCCCTCTGTGATTGGCGCGCAAGTCATCCAAACTGTGGTTGCGCTCGGACCGGTGGTGGTGGTCTACGTTGAGGTGATCGCCCAAGGCCGCGTGAATACCAAACTGGGCAGCGCTATCGACCTTTTCATCGGATTGCCACTCGCGGTCTTGGCGCTTTACCTGACGATCGGCTGGTATTTCACACCGCAAACAGTGGTGATCGAGGGGGTCAAGCCAATTGCGGCGATGAAGGCGTCCGCCGCACTCACCCGCCGCAGTCGCCTTCGTGTCATAAGCATCTTGCTGGCGACATTGCTGGTGACCGGCTTCATCTCACTTGCCGTCGCGACGCCCATCTCCTGGATTGCCACACTCAACGGCGGCAGTGCCGCAGGCCCAACCCTTGGATCACAACTCGTCAGCGAGTTCATCACTCAATGGGCGCAGCAAGCAGTGACGATTATTGCCTCGGCATCAGTGCTAACGCTGCTCTACACCGACCTCAAGCGCCGCAGCGAAGGCGCTCAGTACCTGTAGAGATCAGACTTGTAAGGCCCGCTGACGTCAACGCCGAGATAGTCCGCCTGCTCGCCTGTGAGCTTCGTTAGCTTCACGCCGAGAGCGTCGAGGTGTAGTCGTGCGACCATCTCATCGAGGCGCTTCGACAGCGTCGAAACGCCCGTGTAATTCTCGGGAGTGTTGAACAACTCGATCTGAGCGAGAACCTGATTGGTGAACGACGCACTCATGACGAATGATGGGTGACCCGTCGCATTGCCCAAATTCAGAAGCCGACCCTCACTTAAGACGATGATGCTGTTGCCCGCGGGGAACACCCACTCATCCACCTGCGGCTTGATTGTCTTGCGGGTGACACCCGGGTAGGACGCCAGGCCGGCCATGTCGATTTCATTGTCGAAGTGACCGATATTGCCCAGAATCGCCTGGTGCTTCATCCGGGACATCTGCTCTGCGGTGACCACAGCGAGGCAGCCGGTGGCGGTGATGACGATATCCGCGCGCGAAATCACATCGTCCAAAGTGGACACCTCGTAGCCGTCCATCACTGCCTGCAGTGCACAAATCGGGTCGACTTCGGTGACCACCACGCGCGCACCCTGGCCGCGCAAGGACTCAGCCGAACCCTTGCCCACATCGCCGTAACCGCAGACAACAGCGAGCTTCCCGCCGATGAGCACATCCGTGGCGCGGTTTATTCCGTCGATGAGCGAGTGGCGGCAGCCGTATTTGTTATCGAACTTGCTCTTGGTCACTGAGTCGTTCACGTTAATCGCCGGAAATAACAGAACGCCGTCGCGGGCCATTTCATACAACCGGTGGACTCCTGTGGTCGTCTCTTCTGTGACGCCCTTGATGTCCGCAGCAAGTGCAGTCCAGTTTTGGCGACCGCTACGCAGAGAGGCGCGCAAGGTCTCCAAGATGACTGCGTACTCCTCACTGTCGGCAGCTGTCGGCTCGGGCACCTGACCTTCGGCCTCGAATTGCGCAGCCTTGTGAACATAGAGAGTGGCGTCGCCGCCGTCATCGAGAAGCATGTTCGGGCCTGAGGCACCGGGCCACATCAGTACTTGCTCGGTGCACCACCAATACTCCGGCAGCGATTCACCCTTCCACGCATACACCGGGACGCCCTGGGGGTCTGCTGCGGTGCCAGTGGGACCAACCACCACTGCTGCCGCGGCTTCGTCCTGAGTCGAGAAGATGTTGCACGACGCCCATCGCACATGCGCCCCGAGGTGGACAAGTGTCTCAATCAGCACAGCGGTCTGCACAGTCATGTGAAGGCTGCCGGTGATACGTGCACCGCGCAATGGCTGGGTGGGGCCGTACATCTCCCGCATTGCCATCAGTCCGGGCATTTCGTGCTCGGCTAGGCGGATTTGATCGCGTCCAGCCGGCGCTAACGCTAGATCGGCCACGCAGTAATCGATGTGCATGCCAAGTGAATTCATCACAGTGACTGGTGCAGCGATTCTGGCGGTTTCCAAGACGGACTCTTCGATTGCGGTCATGGGGCGATTCTGCCAGTCATATGACTGCCGCGCGCTATGAGCGTCGCCGGCGAGCACCCGAGTCGCGAGGGGGCACACGCGCACACATCGCGGCATTCACTCACAGTGAGTGACGAGGTGGCCCCTGAACCGCAAGGGGGCACACACGCACACGGTGCACCTAGTCAGTCGCAGTGACTCGCGTGGGATCGAGAACATCGGTTTCGATGTAGATCCAGCGCGCAATCGGCACCTGCTGACGGATCTCCGCCTCGACTTCATCCACAGCTCTGGCCACATCGATGCTCAGCGACTGCGGATCAACGGCCACCTTTATTCCTACTAACAACTCCTCCGGACCCATGTGTGCGGTGCGTAGGTGGATGACATCACCAAGGAACCTGTGGCGTTTTACCGCCTGGTGAATAGCACTCTCAAGTTCGGGTAGAGCACTCTCACCAATCAGCATGCTGAACAACTCGATAAAGAGGATTACCGCCACCACGACAAGGAGGATGCCGATAGCGACTGCCCCCGCACCGTCATAACGACCATCGCCTGTAACCAAGGAAAGCACCACTGCAGCAAGGGCGAACACAAGGCCAAGCAGCGCGCCCAGATCCTCAAGCAGTACCACAGGTAGCTCTGGCTGCCGGGTGACGCGGATAAATCGGGCCAAAGACATATCCCCTCGCGCTTCGCGCGCCTCGACAAGGGCAGTGCGAAGGGAGAACGACTCGAGCACAAGCGCGACAACCAACACCACAATCGGCAACCAAGCAGCCTTGGCATCAAACTGGGGATACTGCCACTTGTGGACGCCCTCGACCATTGAGAAAACGCCACCACCGAGGAACAGGACAATCGCAACAACGAAGGCAGCGATGTAGCGCAAACGGCCATAGCCGAAGGGGCGATCGGCTGTCACCTGCCGCTTTGCTTGTGATGCGCCGACGAGCAGCAATCCTTGGTTGAGGGTGTCGGCAATGGAGTGAATCGCCTCGGACAGCATCGATGCGCTGCCGCTGAAGAAGAAGGCCACCAGCTTGGTGACCGAGATTCCGGCATTGGCAAACATCGCTGCCAAGACAGCCTTGCGGCCACCACCAGCGCTCATTGCTCTGCCGCCTCGGCGTTGACCGCATCGCTGAGCAACAAAACCGGGATCCCATCACGAATG
>RFTO01000151.1 GCA_009923375.1 Actinomycetota bacterium
CCTAAGCGTACGCTTAGGCAGCCGCGCGGGAGTGGCGAAATTGGCATACGCGCCAGACTTAGGATCTGGTGTCTTCGGACGTAGGGGTTCAAGTCCCCTCTCCCGCACTCGGAATCTCATGCGCAACGGCGTAAAACCGTCGCATTCCCCTACGGTGTGCGCATGGCTGAAAGCACCCACGTGACGTCTGCGGTCACCACCTCCGTACGTCTACGGTCCTTCGCTTCAGAGTTCATTGGCACTCTCGTGCTGGTCATGGTGGTTGTCGGGTCAGGAATCATGGGAACCCGCATAAGTCGCGACACGGGTATCGCACTTGGATTGAATGCCGCCTCCACAGTGCTCGCACTCGGGTTACTCATCTGGCTGCTGGCACCCGCCAGCGGCGCCCACTTCAACCCCGTGGTTTCCGCCGCAATGGTGTGGCGCGGCGACCTACCCCTTCGCGACCTCGGTCCTTACGTCGTCAGTCAATCCGCCGGTGCAATCGCGGGTGCGGGCTTGGCCAATCTCATGTACGGGGCCACGGCGTTCGAGGTGTCTGCCACCCACCGCGATGGAACAGGCGTGCTCATCGGCGAGGTCGTGGCAACGGCTGGTTTGCTCTGGGTCATCTGCTCGTTCATCGATCGCGGTGCCGGCGGCTGGATCCCCGTTGCAGTTCCTGCATGGATTGGCAGCGCATATCTGTTCACCTCCTCCACATCTTTCGCTAACCCGGCAGTCACCGTGGGTCGGATATTCAGCGATAGTTTTGCCGGAATCGCACCGGCATCGGTGCCGGCATTCGCCATCGCACAATGCATCGGCGCCGGCATCGGAATTGCCGCTGCCCGATTCACCACAGTGAAGGAATCCGTCACATGACCGCCGAGAAGACCACCGTGCTGTTCGTGTGCGTGCACAACGCCGGCCGCTCGCAAATGGCTGCGGGCTACCTGCGACACCTCGCCGGCGATCGCGTGCGGGTGCTCTCAGCTGGAACCGCACCCAGGGACTCGGTGAATCCCTCTGCGGTGGCCGCCATGGCTGAAGAGGGAATCGATATCGCCGCCGCAATACCCACGATCCTCACCGATGAGTCGGTTGAGGCATCGGATTACGTCATCACGATGGGGTGCGGTGACACCTGCCCATTCTTCCCAGGCCGCAATTACCTCGACTGGCCGCTGGACGATCCCGCGGGCAAAGGCGTCGAGGACGTCAGGCCGATTCGCGATGAGATTCGCCGCAAGGTGGAAGCGCTCATCGCCGAGATCACCGGTGGCGACACCACTTAACTGACTCACTGAACGGAACGCCGGCGTCACAATCCGCGTCCTACCAACACACGTGAGGTTGGGAGGGTCATGTCCGACATTCGGCTTTCACCATTCCAACACGATGACCACTCATTGGCTGGCTTGGTGGTCAGCGGCCGCTGGCCTAATGAGCTGCGCGAGTGGGTCCAACTGATGCTGCTCCTCACCAGGCTGGCGACCACACCAGGACTGCTGTCCGCAAGCGAGATCTACGCCGCAACCGACGACCTACCTGAGGAACCGGCCGCCGATGCTGTCGGCGTCATCATGGATCGCGGTCCGGCCCACGGAGTGTCTGCGGCCGCCGCCAGCTTTACCCCCACGGCGCTACTCGTGCTGCATCCACCGGGTGCCGCACTGCAATCTCCAGGGTTTCACGGCACAGCCACTGGGGCTCTGCTGCTGCCGGGGCTTCCACATATCGGCTTGCAGCATCAGGCCGCTTGGGTGGAGGTTGAGCCGGATGGCACCGTCGCCCGATTGACCACAGCGCTTATTGACGAGCCGGCACGTGATGCCGATGTGGCAGTTCTGGCGCAATTCTTGGCGGCTTGATCAACCAGCGAGCAAAGAGATGAGGTGCGCCAACGCCTTGCCTCGATGCGACAACTCGTCCTTGCGTTCGGGAGTCAACTCAGCGTTCGTCGCAGTCTCTCCGTCGGCGACGAAGATCGGGTCGTAGCCGAACCCGCGATCACCACGTGGGGCATCGATGAGATGACCGCGCATCTCCCCGCGAGTAGTGAACTCACGGCCGTCGTGCGCCACGTAAACCACCACGGCGACGAACTGCGCACCTCGGCGCTCCGCCGGGATGTCCTTACATTGGTTGAGCACGAGCTGCAGGTTTGCGGTGTCATCGCCATGGCGCCCCGCCCATCTCGCCGAAAGGATGCCTGGCATCCCGTTGAGCGCGTCAACACACAGTCCCGAATCATCGGCGATTGCGGCCACTCCAAGTGCGCGGTGGACGGCGCGCGCCTTAAGTAGTGCGTTGCCCTCGAAGTCCGCCGCGTCCTCCACCACATCATCGATGTAATCGGGGTAATCAGCCAGCGTCTGGACGACTGTGTCGATCCCATGTGAGGAGAGGATCCGCTGCAGTTCCTTCTGCTTCTTGAGATTGCGGGTGGCCAACACCACCTGCGGCGGCCAGGCAGTCATCCGCGAACCTCAGGCACCTAAAGCGGCGATTTGCAGAGCAGTCAGATCTGAGCAGCCTGCGGCTGCGAGGTCCAACAACTCATCAAGAAGCACGCGGTCGAACGGTGCCTGCTCGGCCGTTCCCTGCACCTCGATGTAAGTGCCGGAGCCCGTCATCACGACATTCATGTCGGTGTCGGCGTTGCTGTCGTCGTCGTAATGCAGGTCGAGTCGCGGTTGCCCACCGACGATCCCCACGCTCACCGCAGCCACAGAATCCCTGAGCACCTTTGCGCCCGGCTTCACATGCCCCTTGCTCGCCGCCCACGTGATTGCATCGTGCAAGGCAACATACGCACCAGTGATAGCCGCCGTGCGCGTGCCGCCATCTGCCTGCAGAACATCGCAATCGATGACGATGGTGTTCTCGCCGAGCTGTCCCATATCCACAACTGCGCGAAGCGAACGGCCGATGAGTCGACTGATTTCGTGGGTGCGGCCGCCAACTCGGCCTTTGAGCGACTCGCGCTCGTTGCGGGTGTCTGTCGCGCGCGGCAGCATCGCGTATTCGCCCGTCACCCAACCCTGACCCGAATCCTTGAGCCAACGAGGAACGCCGGGGGTAAACGATGCGACACACAACACGCGGGTGCGACCGAAGGACACCAGACAGGAGCCTTCAGGGTGGTCCAACCAGCCGCGCTGAAATGTCACCTCGCGTAGT
>RFTO01000152.1 GCA_009923375.1 Actinomycetota bacterium
TGCGTGATGCGGGTGCGGCTGAGGTTCATGTGCGAATCTCCAGCCCGCCAGTGAAGTGGCCGTGCTTCTACGGGATTGATTTCGCCACTCGCGCCGAGCTTGTCGCAGCGCACCTCGATGTGGAGGCTGTGCGCCTGGCAATCGGGGCCGACAGCTTGGGTTACGTTGAACTCGACGACCTCATCGAATCGGTTGGCTTGCCAAAGAGTGAGATGTGCTGCGCATGTTTCGATGGCGTTTACCCGATCGAGCTTGCGCCGGGAACGCAGTTCGAGGGTAGCGAGCTTGACATCATTAACCCTGTCGTACCGCCAGTCGGTGAGGACGTCACTCACGCACTGAGGTTGCCATGAGCGAGGAGCTCGATTACGCCGCCGCCGGTGTGGACGTTCATGCCGGCGAGAAGGCAGTGGAGTTGATGCGCGCATCAATTTCGGCGGCCCAGCGACCGGAGACCCGCGGAGATTTCGGTGGGTTCGTCGGCCTGTTTGATGCGAGTGCATTGGCGCGTTACGAACACCCGCTCCTGGCAACCAGCACCGACGGAGTCGGTACGAAGATCGTCATTGCCCAGATGATGGATAAACACGACACCATCGGCATTGATCTGGTGGCGATGATCGTCGATGACATCGTGGTGTGCGGAGCTGAGCCGTTGTTCTTAACCGATTACATCGCTTGCGGAAAAGTGCAGCCGTCGCGTATTGCCGCCATCGTCAGTGGAATTGCGACAGGTTGCCAAATGGCTGCAGTGGCCTTGCTCGGCGGGGAGACTGCCGAGCACCCCGGCATCATGGGGGAGGATGAATACGATCTTGCTGCAGCGGGCACAGGCGTTGTGGAGGCGGCGAATCTTCGCAGCGCCGAGCTTGTGCATGATGGCGATGTCATCATTGCGATGCGTTCCTCAGGCCTTCACTCCAATGGCTATTCACTGGCGCGTGCCGCGCTCCTGGACGTCGCGGGCATGAAGTTAAGTAAGCACCTCGACGATCTTGGTCGAACCCTCGGCGAAGAGCTGCTCGAGCCGACTCGTATCTACACCAAAGATTGCCTGGCATTATGTGATGAGTTGGGCAGAAGTTTGCGAGTCTTCTCGCACATCACCGGCGGCGGAATTGCGGCGAATGTGTCCAGGGTGCTGCCAGCGAATCTGCATGCAGATCTAGACCGCAGTACCTGGACGCCGCATCCGATTTTCTCACTGATCGGTGCAGCGGCAAGTGTGTCTCCCGCAGCTCAAGAGCAGACGTTCAACATGGGGTTGGGAATGGTTGCGGTGGTTGACCCACGGGCCGCTGATGCTGCATTGCGATTGCTCGCTGCGCGTGGGATTGACGCGTGGGTGTGCGCAACGATTCGTGTCCGCCGGGATGGCGATGTGTCTGATTCGCCGGCCAAGGGCGGCCGCGGCGGATCGGTGACGTTAGTTGGTATGCACTCAAGCTGAGTGCTGCTGCTCTTCCTCGTCGTCACCTTCGTAGTACTTCGCATATGGATCATCGAGGGCTTCGTCGTCCTCGTCACCATCCACGTCATCGTCTTCATCGGCGTATGCGCCACCCTCGGGCAACTCACCTTTGGATGTCGCCAACTCGCGCTGAAGGCGTTCGAAGTCGGTTTCAGGACCCGCGTACTTCAACGCGCGGGCAACCTTGGTCTGCTTTGCTTTTGCTCGGCCGCGCCCCATGGCTCGACCCCCTCTTTACGATGTCGATCGGTGGTGCCACCGCGTGACGCAAGTCCGCCCAGGCACCTTGACGTGTAATAAGCCACTACTTTACCCCTCCCCTTTGCCGGCGCACGGGCGACCTGACTCACCAGTGAGCGCCATGGGGCTATCCACAAGGGATTCGATTGCCTGCGAACTCTTGTCATTTCGCCGCTGAGGCGTACCGTTACCCCTGTGGAGCATGCTGTCCCGCCTCATCGGCCAGGGGTGACACCGTCCGTTGGTGCCACCGGCTCTAGCCTGCCTGGCGCCAGCACAACATCAGCCCCGCTGGATCTCGACTCCCTGCCCGTGGCGGGCACTGCAAGTGCGCTCGTGTCGATGGCCGCTGGGATTGAGGTTCCAACCCAGAACCGCGATGTGAACGAGGGTCGCTTGCTGACCCCGCCGAAGTGGCCGGACTATTCGGAGTGGATCCCCGGACCGTATCTCGCTGGAGTGACCGAGGTCTTCTCAAGGCTGTCTACACCGCCGGTGGCCACCGCCGCTACCGCTACCTTGATGTCATGACCTTGCGCGACTCCCTGAGTCACCGCGACTAGGGGGCCTTTGTAACTCGTCGTACTCCTGCGCTGGAAGTGTGCCCCGTTCCTGTCCGTTTTTGGCTGTAAGCCCTGGTGCGGTGGCAATTGCGAAGACTTCGCAATAAGGTGTCGGGTATGTCTACCCCGAGCGTCCCTGCTCCCAAGAAGTCATTGGCTCAGCATCTGAAGTTCTCGCGACAGGAACTGCCGGCCCTGTTTGGGGTACTCGGGACCGTTGCGTTCCTGCACGTCCTTGGCTGGGGGCTATTCGTTTATTACAACTCGCTGCCGCAGTATCACAGCTTGACCAACGGCAAACATGTACTCGTCTACGCAGGCGCCGGCGCCCTGGCTTACTCCTTCGGGCTGCGCCATGCTTTTGACGCCGACCACATTTCGGCTATTGATGACAGCACCCGGGTGATGCTGGCCAAGGGCCGCAAGCCGCTTGGCGTCGGGTTGTTCTTCTCCCTTGGCCACTCCACCATCGTGTTGGCCCTCTCGGTCGGCATCGCATTCGCAGCCAAGGAAGCGGCCAAGTTCCAAGCGAATTACGCCGACACCGGCGGCACCATCGGTGCATCGGTGTCCGCGTTCTTCCTTTATCTCGTCGGCATCCTCAACTTGGTCATCTTGATTGGCGTGCTGAAGGTGTGGCGCCAAGCGAAGTCCGGCAAGTTTTCACATGAGCACCTGCAGGATCTGCTCAATGAGCGCGGCTTGATGAACCGCATCTTCCGTGGCTTCTTTAAGAAGGGCTTCGATCACTCTTGGCAGCTCTACCCGGTCGGTGTCCTGTTCGGCCTCGGCTTCGACACAGCCACTGAAGTGGGTTTACTCGCCTTGTCTGCAACGGCGGCCGTGGGCACTGTCGGCGGG
>RFTO01000153.1 GCA_009923375.1 Actinomycetota bacterium
TAATGGAGCCCCGAGGTGATGAGACCCGAACCATTGGCAGCATCCAGGTTCTGATCGTGCCGGCGATGGCATGTGATGGGTCGATGGTGCGCCTCGGTCGCGGCGGGGGCTTTTACGACCGCGCGCTTCAAGACCTCGCTGCTGAATCAGCGGTGGTCGCGGTCGTCGGTGACGATGCCCTCTTGCCAGCCGGCCGCATCCCGCGCGAAGCTCACGACATCCAGGTGCACGCCATCGCTACTGCGACCCGCGTGATTCCTGCTTCTGCAGGTTAAGAAACGTTGCCGGAGTCATGCGTCGCGACGTTGGAACGAAATGCCCGCACCGATGAGCAGTAGCATCGCCCACGACAAGTACACGGTCATCGACTGCATCGTCGGAACTGATGCTGAAGCCGTTTGCCCCTGAGCAGAACCTGTGGACCAGTCAGCGAATCGCTGGCCATTAACAAAGGGAAGCACCTGGTTCATGACATTCGCTGTCGCGGCGCTGGCGAAATTACCCACCAACACGAGGACATTCTCAGCGAACAGCATCATCACATTCGGCACGATTAACGCGATGGTCAGGTTTCGGGTCAACGCCGTGACAGCGCCGACGATCAAGGAAAACACAACAACGAAAGCGAGTGACCGGCCCAGCCAATGCCAGGCGACGATGTGCTCCATGACGAGTTTGGGGTCGCGGCCATCGCCGATGTTCTCAGTTGAGTTGACCACGCCGAGCGAATAATCCACAACATGCTTGCTGTCGACACTGAACAAGAGGAGAGTGCCACCGATGGCAGATGTCAGCCATGCAGCGCTTGAGAAGACGATGATGCCCACGGTCTTGGCAATGAACACAGTCCACCTGCGAGGAAACACCGACAGCGTGAGTCGATTCAAGCCGAAGCGGTATTCATGACCCCAACTCAGCGCGGCGAACGACGCGATCACAAACACCGTGAGTTGGTAGATGCTCGTAACCCGCGTGAGCAACAGACCGATGTTGTAGGAACCGACGCCGTTGTCCGCGCCGGAGATGTAGTACTGAGCCCACGTGGTCAAACCGCCCATGGCAAATGCGATCAGCAGGAAGATCCAGGTCGTGCGAAGAGTGACCGCCCGGCGGTATTCGTACAGCAATGCAGAACCCATCAGTGACCACGCTCCATGGTGTATTCCTGAGTGTCGGAGGTGAGCTCGAGGAAGGCCTCCTCCAAGCTCGCTTTGCGGGCTGTCAGCTCGTGCAATTCGATGCCGTTGGTGAAAGCGATCGCGCCCACTTGCTCGGTGCTCGCAGCCGCGACTGCCACTCCACCATCAGCGGCTTGAGCGGTCACCCCTTCAGCAGCCAACGCCTGCATTAATCGTTCAGCGGCCGGGGTGCGGGCAAACACCTCATTACGTGTGGAACGCGAGACGAACTGCTCCATGGACTCATCGGCGATCAAGGTTCCGCGACCGATAACGACCAAGTGAGTCGCGAGCAACTCCATCTCCGAGAGCAGGTGACTTGACACGAACACCACCTTGCCGTCGGCGGCGTAATCCTTGACGAAATCGCGCAGCCATGCGATCGACTGGGGATCCAGACCGTTAGCGGGTTCGTCAAGCATCAGCACCTGCGGCTGCGACAGCAGTGCGCTTGCCAGGCCAAGGCGCTGACCCATCCCAAGCGAGAAACCCTTCGGGCGTTTACGCGCGACAGATTCAAGGCCCACTAGTTCAATGACCTCATCCACGCGTTTGTGGGTCACGCCGCTGGCGGCAGCCACCATCCGCAGGTGGTTTCGGGCAGTGCGGTTCGGGTGGAAGCACTTTGCATCTAGGTGGGCGCTGACGATCTTGGCGGGATTGGAGTAGGCGTTCAGCGATTTTCCATCGAATGTGGTGCTGCCGCCACCAGTGTCCAAACCCAGCATCAGTCGCATCGTGGTGCTCTTACCCGAGCCATTGGGCCCCAGGAAACCAGTAACTTCACCGGCGTTAAGAGCGAAGGAGAGGGAACTAACGGCACGGAAATTGCCGAAGTCCTTGGTCAAGCGATCGCATACAACACGCATGTCTTTCAATGTATGCCACCCATGGGCCCCCGAGCTGTTGCCTCGCCGCGACTGTGGACAGCCCGCGGAAAGCCCCCGCGCTGGGCCGCGGATGGAACGCGCCCGTGCAGAAGGCATGAGGACTTGCAACAATAGGGAAGTGCCAACGTATGAATACCGCTGCGGCGACTGCGATCAGGTCACCGAAGCTGTGCAGTCCTTCACCGATGAGCCACTAACGGTGTGTACGTCCTGTGGCGGGCCACTGCGAAAGCTCTTCAGTGGAGTGGGCGTGGTCTTCAAAGGCAGCGGTTTCTATCGCACTGATTCCCGTGCTGCTGGCTCATCTTCTGGCAGCTCAACGGCTCCATCAAAGCCCTCGACCACTTCATCACCGTCAACAGCGGCAAGCTCGGGATCCGAAGGGTCGAGTGGGTCGAGTGGGTCGAGTGGCAGCTCGGGAGATTCAAGCTCCAGCGCTGCAAAGCCCAGCACTTCGGGTAGCAGCTCGTCCACATCGCCATAATCGCGCAGACCTTCCACACACCATTGCGCGACACTGCGGGGTGCGCTATCCACGGTGGAGTCTTCCGCTATGTCAGACACCCTCGCCTTGGCGCGTAAATCCAGCATCTGGCTGCGTTGGCGTTCGCTGATCATCATCTGCATCACGATTGCGGCAGCAGCGCTGGTTCTCAGCAAGGTTGCAGCGGCACAGGGTGTCAACACAGTCGTGGCTGCAACAACGTTGGTTGATGGGCAAATTATCGGCGCCGCAGATGTGCGCATGGCTCGGGTGACTCTGCCAGCTGAAGCAGCCGCGGTGCTACAGGTCGATGTGAAGGCCGTAATTGGGCGCCGGGTCAATGGGCAGTTAGCTGCCGGTGAGCCAGTCACGTCAACGCGGGTGAAACCAGTCGGAAAGCGGACTGCAGATGCGGCAATGACTATTGCCATCACCGATGCAGATGCAACATTGATCTGTGCAGGCGACCACATAGATATTTATGCGAGCACCGGTGATCTTGGATCTGCCCATTCAGTTGTCGTCGCTCGAGGTATCGCAGTGCTGTCGGTGCACATGTCGACAGACC
>RFTO01000154.1 GCA_009923375.1 Actinomycetota bacterium
ACAACGCGATCGCTGGGCAATTGCCGCTCACCTCGGCAGCACTTCGTCAGCGGATCCTCAGCGAGCTCGCACTGATCTCCTTCGAGCGCCCCGGGCGAGCCCGGACAGTGGCAGCGGCGGCACCAATGGGGGTGGAATCCACGCAAGTTGCCAGTGCAATCAGCGCTGCCTCCGCCGCGATGCGACTAGCAGCCGCTGCGGGACTTATCACGCCAGTGCAGTTAAGCAAACTCACCGGTCAGGGCGCCGACGGAATCATCCGCGATTTTATCTCAGCTGATAGAGCGCCTGGCAATCCCAAGCAAGCTGCGCGGATTGCTGCTGTCGCTCGTCGGGATGCGTTACGCGGAGCACTCCTGCCTGTCAGCGCAGGGGATAGAGCGAAGTGGCGCAGTGACGCAACTGCAATGTTTCTAGCCACCACCAGTCTCAGCTGGCGCAAACACCCGAAAGCTCAGCGTGTGTTCGCACAGAAGTTTCTAGCGGATGCCGCAGTCCGGCGCAACGGGGTGGAGGTCTTGGCAGCCGGACACGTGTGGATCGGCACGAGTCGTGGCACTATCCCTTTCACCTTGCACAACACTTTGTCAGTGCCCGTCCGTGTGTTTCCACGCCTCACTGCAAATGCCCCCACTCGCATCACATTCACTAACACTCCCGCATCGGTGACCCTGCAACCAGGCGAGCGCGCAGGTATGCCCACAGAGGTGACACTCCTAGGTGGCGCCGCCGTGAAGGTGATGGTGGAGGTCCGCGATGCGAAGGGGCGACTCATCAATGTCCCCCGCGCGACGTTGGTCAGCACCTCGGCGTATGCACGCTTCTCTCTCTACATCGTTGTGGGCGCCTTTATCATCTTGGTGCTGTTAATGATCAACAACATCCGACGGACGATTAAGCGACGTCGCGGAACATTGGTTGGTGATGATCCCAATGCGTTCGTGGATTTTGACGCTGATGTTGATTCACCAACCGATGATCGTGGGCAATCGTGAGCGCCAACGCAACAAGCCCAAGTGCGAGCCGCGCCAGCGCCTTGATGGCGCTGGGCACTCTGCTTAGCCGCGCCACCGGCATCGTCCGCGAAGTAGCAGTCATCGGCGCGATTGGCACCGCAGTGTTCGCCGACACTTACTCGGTGGGCAACTCGATGCCCAATGTCGTGTACGTCCTGATCATCGGCGGCAGTTTGGATGCGGTGTTCGTCCCGCAGATCGTCCGTCGGATGAAGGATGATGCCGACAACGGCCGCGCCTACATCAACAAGCTTCTCACTGCCACCTTGGTGGTGCTGTTCGCCCTCACAGCGATTGCTGTGCTAGCGGCGCCGTTAATCGCTGATATCTATGGCTCGCAGCGGTGGTCGGCGACCGATCGCTCGGTGGCAATCATGTTCACGCGCTATTGCCTGCCACAAATTGTGTGTTACGGATTATTCGAGATGCTGAGTCAGGTGTTAAATGCACGTGGACGTTTTGGTGCGCCGATGTTCGCGCCGATCCTGAACAACATCGTGGTAATCAGCACCGCAGCCGCCTTCGTGTTCATCGCCGGCACCAAGGTGACCACCGGTTCGGTCACCAACTCGCAGCTGGCGCTGCTCGGTATCGGCACCACAGTGGGCGTGATCACCCAAGCGTGTGTTCTCTTACCGATGATGGGCCGCACCGGCCACATGTGGCGCCTTGATTTCAAATGGCGCGATGCCGGACTAGGTAAAGCCCTGACTCTCGCCCGCTGGACTTTTCTTCTGGTGTTGGTAAACCAGGCGGGATACGTGGTCATTACGAAACTCGCCACCACTGCCAACGTTCTTGCCGAAGGCACGAAGTCTGCAGCGGCAGGATTTACGAGTTACCAAAAAGCACATCTGCTTTTCGTTCTACCTCACGGGATTATCACAGTTTCACTAGTGACAGCGATCGTGCCACTACTGAGCAAGCATGCACATCAAGGTCGCACTGATGCGCTTCGCGAGGAATTGTTGCGCGTCCTGCGCGCGATTTCCTCATTCGTGATTCCCGCGGCCGCAATCGTGTTCGCTCTCGGACCGCAGATCGGCATGGTGCTCTACGGCTCTGGTGCCAGTAACCGAGATTCGGGTCACATCATCGGTGTGACGCTCAGTGCGTTCGCACTAGCGCTGCCGGCTTACTCCCTCTATTACGCACTATTGCGGGTGTTTTACGCGAATGAGGACACACGCACACCGTTCCTGCTAACGGTTGTGCTCAATGTTGTCGATGTTGCCTTGGCACTGCCGCTTTTCTGGCAAGCATCCACTGCCGACAAAATCCCGGCGCTGGCCGCTGCTTATGTCAGTGCGTATTGGGTCACCCTTGCTGTGGCCTGGATGATCGCCCGCCGACGGTTGGGCGGGCTGACCACTGCGCCGCTACTCACTCACTCGATGCGGATGTTGGCGCTCTCGATTCCAGCTGGCGCGCTGGCATGGTGGATAGGCAATGTGCTGTCAGACGCGCATCAAACCTCATGGGTTCGCACGGTCCCCGTGGCAATCGCTGCGGCTGCTGGATTGATGTTCGTCGTTGTCGGCGGTCGCATTGTCGGCATCCGAGAATTCACGACACCTCATGCCAGCATCATTTCCCGTTTACGCCGCCGCTGAGTTCGCAGCGGCCAGGCGAATCTGCGGCACGTCGGATGTGTGGCTTTCCCGTCGGCCGGCGATCCCGTATGCAGCTTTGCGCAACGGGATGTAATGGCGAGTGCGATTCCCTCTTACATGCGATAAAGCCGACCTCTAGGCTCGCCCCATGAAAGAGCAGCCCGCAGATGTGGCGGCGATGACCAGTGAGGTCGATTCGCGCGCTGATGCTGAGCTGCTCCAGGCACATGTGGACGGCGATCCCGACGCATTCTCGGAATTAGTGCGCCGCCATCGCGACCGTTTGTGGGCAGTGGCGCTTCGCACCACAGGCGACCGCGAAGAGGCCGCGGATGCCCTACAAGATGCACTGTTGTCGGCCTTCCGACATGCGGCATCTTTCCGCGGGCAAGCAGCAGTGACCACCTGGCTGCACCGGATCGTCGTGAATGCCTGCCTTGATCGGCGGCGGCGGGCGATGGCCC
>RFTO01000155.1 GCA_009923375.1 Actinomycetota bacterium
TCACGCCGAATCTGTAGGGCGGGTGGGGCTCGAACCCACGACCTGACGGATTATGAGTCCGTTGCTCTACCAACTGAGCTACCGCCCTGCATCACGCGACTTTACTCACTGGCCGTTGCGTCGAATGATCGGAATCCCAGATTCGCAAGCGTCGCAGTCGATCTCTGAAACGAGCAGCTTCACCGATGTGTGTCACACATGGCGGGTGCACATGCGCTCGCCATTGGGGCCGGTGGAGCTGTGCTGACATTCGACGCCCATGCGATCGAAAGCGTGGTCCCCAAAATGCGTTCGGTAGGCCAGCGCGAGCATCACACGGATGTTCACCTCGCCGTCAGCTTGCAAATTAAACGCCCGTGCTGCCCGGCTGACGGTGTTCTCGACCACCTTCTCCGAGTGGGCTGTGTCGCGAGCGATGGCAGCGTTGCTCTTCCCCTCGCACACCATGCCCAGCACGAGATGCTCAAACGGTGTCAAATCCCTCACAAGCAATGGCACGTCAGCCATCAAGCCCTCCCCGAGCCTTTTGAATCTAGCGGACCACTGAATCCCCCGAGATGAGCAACTGTTGGTACGCCTAAAAAATCACGTTACACTCAGTATGCAAGTTTTTCGGGCACCTAGACTGACGCAATGCCTAACCGTCGGATTTGCGCAGCGCTTGCGGCAGCGGCGGTGCTCTCATTGGTGCCTGGCGTAATTCACGCGGCCGGGCAGGTCGCTCCTGGCTACCCCGGCGACGACGCCCATTGGCGCTCTGCCGATAAGCAGGTGTTCGCCACGGCATACGGCCTCTCCACGAGCAGGGTTTGGCTAACCGGGCAGAGCGGAATCCTCTCCGAGGTTTTCTACCCCAATCTCTCGACGCCTGCGCTGCGCGATCTCGATTTCGCGGTCCTCGACGGCGCGGGCCACGCCACACGAGTAAGCACCGGCGCCACCCACACCGCGGTGATGCGCAATTTCTCCGCGCCGATGGTCCGCCAGACATCCATCGCGAAGGATCGCAGCTGGACTCTCACACTCGACCTGGTCACCGACCCTTCGCGCGCGACAGTGTTGGCCGATACTTATTTCCACAGCAAGGACGGAAAGCCGCGCACGCTTGTCGCGCTCGCCGATCCCTCTTTGAACAACGATGGCGCCGATGACAACGCCGCCGCCGGCGTCAGCACCGCATCGGCATATGAGTTCGACTCAGCAGTGACGATGCAGGCGACCCCCCGCTTCACAACCACTTCGGTGGGCTATCTCGGCGCCAGCGACGGGTGGACCGATGTTGCCAGCGACGGCAAGCTCTCATGGCGCTACACATCCACCGAGCTAGCTGGCAATGTCGTCCTCACTGGCGTGCTCCCACTTGACGGGCTGACCAATAGCAACGACGGCAAGGGTCACTCAGTTCATGCCACGATTGCGCTCGGATTTGCCGACTCACTCGCCTCGTCACGCAAGGTTGCGGCGGCCAGCCTTATCGCAGGCAGCGCCAAGGCCACGAAATCGTTTCGGTCCGGCTGGCAGGGATATTTCAAGAAAGTCGTTCACACTCCCGCATCAGTGAAATCCGCTGCAGAGAAGCGTGCGTATCGCGCATCCGTGATGGTTCTCGCAGCAAGCGAAGACAAGGACAACCCCGGCGCGTTCATCGCGTCCCCCACCCTGCCGTGGGACTGGGCGAGTAACTCCAATCTCTCCGGCGGCGCCACGGGCTATCACGCGGTGTGGGCACGCGATGAATACCAAATGGCCACGGCGATGGCCGCTCTCGGAGATCGAGCAGCGGCAGTGCGCGCGGTTCGGTTCCTCTTCGATGTGCAACAGAAGACCACCGGCGGATTCCCGCAGAACAGCTCCGTCGACGGCATTCCCACAGCAACCGCTGTGCAACTTGACCAAGTGGCGTTGCCCATCGTGCTGGCCCAGCAACTCGGGATCACCGACGGCACCACGTGGTTGGTCGGAGATCAAATCCGCTGCCGATTACCTCATCGGCTACAACCAAGGCGGCGTAACCGCGCCGGCCAGCGGCCAGGAACGCTGGGAGGAGCAGTCGGGCTACTCCCCGAGCACCCTTGCCGCAGAGATCGCCGGCCTTGTGTGTGCGGCAGATATCGCCGGCATCAACTCCGATTCGACCTCGCAGAGTCGCTATCTCGCGAAGGCCGACGAGTGGGCGAGCAAAGTGAAGACGTGGACTGCGACGACCACCGGCGCCTACAGCAAGCTCCCCTACTTCATCAGACTCAGCAAAGGTGGCGACCCAAACTCTGGGAGCACATTCGATATCGGCAACGGCGGCGGCCACGTGGATCCGCGCAATGTTGTGGATGCGGGCTTCCTAGAGTTGGTGCGCCTGGGAATCATGTCCCCGAACGACGCGACGATCGTCAACACCCTCCGCGTTGTGGACCGGCGCATCGCGCGCACGATCAACAAGCTCACGTATTTCTACCGCTACACCAAAGATGGTTACGGCGAATCCGCCGATGGCAGCCCCTGGTCCACCAGCGGCGGCACCCGTGGCCGCCTTTGGCCGTTGCTCTCCGGCGAGAGAGGGGAATACGCATTGCTCGCCGGCCACTCGGGTGCGCCGCAGCTGGCCGCGATGGCGGCTGCAGCCACGTCGACTTACTTGATCCCCGAGCAGGTGTGGGATTCATCCGCGCCAGCAGGCACCGGCGGACGAGCGCCAGGCTCGCCATCGGCTTCGGCCACGCCGCTGGGCTGGTCGCACGCCCAGTTCATCCGGCTTGCATGGGGAATCTCCAACGGCAGCCCAGTGGAATATCCGCGCGTTGTCGCGTGCCACTTCCTGCACCGCTGCGCGAAATAAGTGGTCAAGGAAACGTAAGGCCGAAGGAGCCGGGATGGCTCCCCCATCTGGACTCGAACCAGAAACCTGCCGATTAACAGTCGGCTGCTCTGCCAATTGAGCTATAGGGGAATGCGGTTGCGTACATTACCAACGCGCGCGCGAGCCGGCGCAGGCAGTCGCCCACGAACGGGTGCGACGCGCCAATGGCGCCTAGAGCCCCAGGGTCTCGCGTAACTCGGCTAACTGCTCATCTGCCGCTGCCCTCAACGCCGGGTC
>RFTO01000156.1 GCA_009923375.1 Actinomycetota bacterium
CCTGCCGCTCGATGAGCTCGCTGCCCACGGCGTAACTCCTGAGATTCTGCGCGAACGAGTCGCGACCCCAGCGGTTAAACGCGCCCTAGCCCAGCAGATCGAGCGGGTACGCACCTTGCAACGAGACGCCGAACCCGGGATCGCAATGCTCGATGCGGCTTCGCAGCCGTGTATCCGCGCTGCGAGCGTCCTTTACTGCGGGATTGTCGATGAGGTAGAGCGCATCGCTTACGACGTGTTCAACAAACGCGCGAGCGTCCCGCTGTGTCGCCGACTCGCCGTCGCCGGGCTCGCCTGGTTCCACGCCCGCGCCGCGAGATAACTTCGCCAACGCTGCGAACTGCGCAGCACCTACTTCTTCCGCCAGGTCGCCGGTCCAGACACCTCATCAGCATCCACTCCCCTGCTGCCCCAGAACACCCACAACACCAAGGTCAGCAAGATCAACGCGAACCCGAACATGATGTCCTCCACCGGGGCGAAGAAGACTCTCCCATCGCCGAAGATCGGCGGCGCCGCGTTCTCCGGGGTGCTCGATCCGATGATCGCGGCACCGTCGTAACGAACGGTGCCGGTGCCAGTGAGCACACCATTGGAGAGCAGCTGCGCGGGCAAGATGATGGCGTAGGCAAGCCAGAAAATCCGCGAGCGCAACAACCTCGTGCGAATCACGAACAGATCGAGCACAGTCACCACAGTCACTGCGAGCACCGCAAATTGTGTGTAACTCATGCGTCTGCCTCCACATCAGCAGCGCCGGAGGCCTCAGATGCAGTGGTCAGCGGTTCCCTGCGGTTCCTACCAGCGATGATGGCTTCGTATGCCAACACCGCACATACAGGAACGACGATGAAGAACAGCAACTCCTCCAAAGGAAGTGCACCGAGCATCGCGCCGCTGATCTGCGCCGGATCGAATGTCCAATGTCCGACGGCGATGGCGTGTACGTCCCACGCGGTGAACAGCAAAGCAGCTGGCAGCACCGACAGACACAGCCTCCGCGGCCGCGACCACACCTTCACCCGCAGAAATCTAGGCAGCGGCGAAGTGGCAAGAAGGCAACCAGCCAACACTGAGAGATAGACCAGGTGCTTCATCGCGACTCAACCAGCTATGGGCATTAATCGGGACCGCAGTGCACGCACAGCCGCGGCTGGATCTCTCGCCTCAGTCACCGCGCGAACCACGACCACGCGACTAGCGCCCATGGAGATGACCTCACTGATGTTCGTCTCATCGATGCCGCCGATGGCGAACCACGGTTTATGTGATGTGGCTGCCACTGCTTGCTCCAGGTAGCCCAATCCAGCCGCCGGTCGCCCGGGTTTGGTCGGCGTCGCCCAGAGCGGTCCCACGGCGAAGTAATCCACATCGCAATCGGCGATCGCCCCAGCAAGGTCGGCCGCGCTATGGGTGGATTGGCCGATGAGCACATCCGGTCCGACGATGGCGCGCACCGCCGCCGGCGATAGGTCGTCTTGCCCCACGTGCACCACAGGTGCGCCGATACTTGCGGCGATATCCGCACAATCATTAACACACCACAGAGCGCCATTTGCCTCGCAACGCTCCCGCACCACAGTCAGCGCCGCGATTGTCTCGCGCGCATCCAGGGATTTATCCCGTAACTGCACGATGTCCACACCACCACCGTCGGGGCCGGCTGCGGTAATCGCATCGATGAACTCAGCGAGGTCCCCAAGCGCTGTCCGAGCGTCGGTGCACACGTAAAGTCGTGCCTGAGCCAAGCGCTCGCGCGCGGCCGCGCCGCTGTGTGGACCTCTCACAGTCACGCAGCCTACGCGCAGTGCGGAACAACGGCGCCGTCGAAAGGTTGAGCATGAGCGATACGCGAGGCACCCTCGCCGTCGTCGGAGCCGGAGTCATCGGGCTGTCGGTTGCATGGCGCGCTCAACAAGCTGGCTGGGCAGTGACCGTCATCGACTCCCACCCGAGTCGCGGCGCCTCCTGGGCGGCCGCCGGCATGCTCGCGCCCATCACCGAAGCCCACCCCTCCGAGCCGGGTCTACTGCGTATCGGCTTGGAATCAGCGGCAATGTGGCCCGAGTTCGCGGCCGACCTCAACCATGAGTCTGGCCAATCCTGCGGCTTTCGCGAGGACGGCACCTTGGTGATCGGTTACGACCGCGACGACGCTGAATACATCCGCCGCCTGGCAGAGCATCTGCGTGAATGGAACCTGGCAGCCGAACCGTGGACCACTGCGCAACGGCAAGTGAATGCACCGGCAATCGCTCCGATGGTCGCTGCTTCCTTGTTCGTCCCGGGCGACCACAGCATCGATAACCGCTCAATGCTCGGCGCCCTGCAAGCAGTCACAGATCGACATGACGTCCCAATCCTTCGCAGCCGCGTGCGATCAGTGACTCCCACGAGCGTGGAGTTAGTCGGCGGCGACAGCTTTGAGTGCGACGCAGTGGCAGTGTGTGCAGGCATCGATTCCATCGGCATCATCCCCGAGCTTCCTGTCCGCCCAGTCAAGGGCCAGATCATCCGCGCCCGCACCGGCGAGCGCACCGGCGAGCTCCTCACTCACACCATCCGCGCGCATGTGCGGGGACGTTCGGTCTACCTCGTGCCTCGCCGCAACGGCGAGATCGTCATCGGCGCATCTGTTGAGGAGCGAGGCCGGGATACGAGCGTCACCATCGGGCCGATCTCCGACCTTCTGGAAGATGCACGACTCATCGTGCCGGGGATCGATGAGTGCGAGTTAGTCGAGACATGGGCGGGCCTGCGCCCCACGACTCCGAACAACATGCCGATCGTGGAGAACCGCGACGGTGTGGTGATCGCCACCGGTCACGGACGCAACGGCTTCCTGCTCTCACCATGGACAGCTGCAACTGTGAATGGCCTCCTCGATGAGATCCGGCCGGCATCATGACCTCCAGCGGCACGATCAACGTCCACCTCAACGGCGAGCTGGTTGCCCTCGAGCGAGGCAGCACGGTCGAGGCACTCTTCGATGCGGCTGGTTTACCTGTCGAGCGTCGGCGCGGTGTGGCGATTGCGGTAAATCACGCAGTTGTCCCGCGTAGCCTGTGG
>RFTO01000157.1 GCA_009923375.1 Actinomycetota bacterium
GACATTCATCGTTACACCTGCCGCAGTTGCGGCGCGCGCCAGGCGACTGATCTCGATAACTGAGTCCACGACCACGAAACGCAACCGGTTCGCGACGGCGAGCTGGAGCTCGTGTTCGCTCTTGTTATTTCCGTGCATCAGCACTTGCGAACCCGTGGCGCCGGCAGCCAACGCAATGGCCAACTCACCTTCACTGCACACGTCGATATTCAGTCCTGCTTCGAGCAACCATCGGGCAACTCCAACAGAGAGAAACGCCTTACCGGCATAGAACACGTCCCCTGCGAGCTCATCGGCGACATTCACGTAGGCATCGAGATAACGACGCACCTGTGAGAGCACATCTGCCTTGTCTACAACGAATAACGGCGAGCCGAACTGCGCGACGAGGTCATCAGCACGACACCCGCCGACTGTGAGCATTCCATCTGTTGCGCGCGCGGCGGTGAGCGGCCAAATGTGCGACTGTTGGGCAGTCCACGCCGATTGCACGGTCACATCCGCTCCGGCGCCTGCACACCCATGAGCTCAAGCCCGTTAGCCAGCACCTGCCTGGTTGCCGCACACAGCCACAACCTGGCAAGTGAGACATCGCCGAACTCCTCCTCGCCACGAGGCAGCACTCGGCAGGCGTCGTAGAAGCGGTGGTAGTGCGCCCCGAGATCCTCAAGGTAACGCGCAACGCGGTGCGGCTCGCGCACCTGCGCAGCGAAAGCCACAGTGCGCGAATACTCGCCAAGTGCGGCGATGAGATCCGCTTCGCGCTCGTGCTCCAGGCGAGAGAAATCAACGAGACTGGCATCCCAATCAGCCGTCAACGTGGGCACGAAACCCAACTCAGCTGCCGTGCGCAACACGGAACTGATTCGTGCATGCGCGTATTGCACGTAATAAACCGGGTTGTCGTTGCTCTGCTTGACCAGCAGGTCAAGATCCAGAGTCAGCGGGCTGTCAGCGGGGTAACGCACGAGCGAGTAACGCGCAGCATCAACACCGACGTCGTCTGCGAGATCGTCGAGGGTGATCATGTCACCAGTCCGCTTGGACAACCGCACTTCCTTGCCCTCGCGCATCATCTTCACCATTTGCCCGATCAAGACCTCGATGTTTGCATCTGGGTCATCGCCGGCGCAGGCAGCGACTGCACGCAGTCGATTGACGTAGCCGTGGTGGTCGGCGCCGAGAAGGTAGATGCATATGTCGAATCCGCGAACCCGCTTATCCACGTAGTAAGCAGTGTCGGATGCGAAGTACGTCAGCGACCCGTCGGCCTTGATGAGCACCCGGTCCTTATCATCGTCGAAATCGGTGGTGCGCAGCCACACAGCGCCATCGGCCTCGAACATGTGCCCGTGTTCGCGCAAGACGCTCATTCCTCGATCGACCGCACCAGACTCGTGCAAGCTGCGCTCGGAATACCACACATCGAAGTTCGTGCGGAAGCGCTCCAACGTCTCGCGTTGTAAGCCGAGCTGACGGGCATAACCAGCTTCCCGAAAAGCGATCATCTGCTCCTGCTCGGGCAGGTCGAGGAACTCAGGATGGTGGGCGACGATGTCTGCAGCGAGCTCGGCGATGTAATCGCCCTGATAGCCGTCCTCTGGCACCTCACGGCCAACCGCGCGGGCAGTGATCGATGCGCCAAACTTGTCGAGCTGTGAGCCGCGGTCGTTGATATAAAACTCTTTGACCACAGTCGCGCCGGCAGCACGCAGGACGCGGGAGATCGCATCTCCCACGACAGCCCAACGAGTGTGCCCCAAGTGCAACGGCCCGGTGGGGTTGGCACTAATGAACTCGACGTTGATGGTCTGACCTTCGAGAGTTTGTGACGTTCCGTAGTGCGCGCCGGCACGTACGATGGTGTGCACGAGTTCCGCGGCTGCACCCGCGGCGATGGTGAGGTTGATGAACCCTGGTCCGGCGACATCGATTCGATCGAACGCCGGATTGGTTGAAAGGTGATCGGCAAGTGCTTGCGCACATTGGCGCGGCGGCTGTCCAGCAGCTTTGGCGATGACCAGGGCGATGTTGGTCGCCCAATCCCCGTGGTCGGGGTTCTTTGGGCGCTCCACGGTGATTTCGCTTGGGATGGCATCGGCGGCGACGGTGATGACTCCGCTCGCACACAACTGCGCGAGCGCATCGCGGATGGCTGTCGCCAGCAGTTCGGGAGTCATGCGGTCAGATTCTATTGACGCTCACCATCAGTTGCGGCGAGCGCATCGCGCACACAGGCTGCATGCAGGAGCAAAACCTACGGTGGCCCTCAGCGCTGAGAACTTTGCAATCGCATGGAAAATAGTGATGGCCCCAGGGAATCCCTGGGGCCATCAACAAAACCACTCATGCGATAAGGCACTGCCTCACGCCAATGTGGCGACTTGGCTTACAGCGGGCGAACCTGCTCAGCCTGCGGACCCTTGGGGCCGTTGGTGATTTCGAACTCAACCCGCTGGTTCTCGGCGAGGGACTTGTAACCCTGGCTGTCGATCGCGCTGTAGTGAACGAAGACGTCAGCGCCCTCGCCATCCGGTGCAATGAAGCCGAAGCCCTTTTCCGCGTTGAACCACTTAACCGTGCCTTGCATATTCGTATCTCTTCCGTTGGAGCGTCATGCATTCGAGCATGTTGAGCCAGGTGGCTCAGTCCTGCAGCCGGCCGTGTTTTTGCAACGAGGCCGACCTGCCAGACGGTCTAACAGTAGCCGATACCGCCGTCAGCGGCGCCGTTGCCCACATAGTGGAGGCTCGGGGGTCGCGCAGCTGTTTCTGTCGGGAGCGACCGCGCGCCCAGATCGGGCCAGTGGGCAAGCAAGCAGGCAGGCATGCTGGCTGGTAGCCAGGTAGGCATACGAATGCGCTGGCAAGCGAGGTGGCTAAGACACCAAGTCTCGAACAGCATCCTCGGACTCAGCGCCACGACGGCCAGCGGCCACCACACAGCCGAGCACGAAGACCACAACCGCGGACAGAACTAACGACCAGCCTGTGGTGGTGTAGCCCCAGTCAGCCGGTGCGGCAGGGTTCAGCGCGACCGGCGGGCATAGC
>RFTO01000158.1 GCA_009923375.1 Actinomycetota bacterium
GGAAATCGGCAGCGAGGACTACGTGCGCACCGCCCGCGCCAAGGGCCTGCCAGAGCGGACCGTGATGCGCAAGCACGTACTCCGTGCAGCATTGGCCCCGTTGGTCACCCTCGCAGCCCTTGGCTTCGCCGGTTTGCTTGGTGGTGCAGTGTTTACCGAATCCATCTTCGGTCTGCCCGGCATGGGTCGAATGGCTATCAACTCAGTCACGAACATTGACTTGCCTATCATCACGGCCCTGACCTTGGTGGCTGCAGGCATTGTCATCTTGGCCAACATGATCGTCGACATCCTCTATGCAATCCTCGACCCGAGAGTGCGGTCCGTATGAGTACCCCATACCTGCAGGTAACCGACCTCAAGGTTGCGTTCCCCACCCCCGACGGACTCGTGAATGCCGTCAACGGCGTGACATTCTCCGTGGACAAGGGTCAAACCCTTGCCATCGTCGGTGAATCTGGTTGCGGTAAGTCCGTCACCAGCCTCGCCGTCATGGGCCTGCACAATCGTCGTGTCGCTCAGATCAGCGGCTCCGTCGTTGTCAATGTGGCTGATCAAGCCCCTATTGATATCGTGTCGGCACCCGAGGATGACGTGCGAGTTCTGCGTGGCCGAGCGATCTCGATGATCTTCCAGGACCCGATGTCATCCCTGCACCCCTATTACAGCGTGGGAGCACAGGTGGCTGAGGCCTACCTACTGCACCACGATGTCTCCAAGGAGGAGGCATTCGCTGAAGCAGTCCGCGCCCTAGCACGCGTCGGTATCCCTGAGGCAGAGAGCCGGGCGAAGAACTTCCCCCACGAGTTCTCGGGCGGCATGCGCCAGCGAGCAATGATTGCGATGGCGCTGGTCAACGAGCCCACCCTGGTGATCGCCGATGAGCCCACGACCGCACTCGATGTCACCGTGCAAGCTCAGATCATCGGACTTCTGCGCGATCTGCAGAAGGAATTCGGTATGGCCATCATCATCATCACCCACGACCTCGGTGTTGTCGCTGACATCGCCGACGACGTCGCCGTGATGTACGGCGGTCGCATCGTGGAGCAGGCGCCAGTGCGAGATGTGTTCTACCGCCCGCAGATGCCATACACGATGGGCTTGCTTGCCAGCATCCCTCGGTTGGATGGCGGTCACGACGAGCGCCTGCGCACCATCCCAGGCCAGCCGCCAAGCATGATCAACCTGCCAACGGGCTGCGCATTCAAAGCCCGCTGCCCGTATGTCGAGCTTGTCGGCGGCGATCGCTGTGCCTCTGAATTGCCCAACCTCGTCGCCGCGGGTGACGGACACCTCGTTCGCTGCCACCTCGATGAAGACACCCGCCTTCGCGTGGCTGCCGAGGCGCTCAACCGTCAAGGAGCCATGTGATGTCAGAGCCGTTATTCAAGGTCGAAGGACTGACCAAGCACTTCCCGATCACCAAGGGAAGCTTCATCCGGCGCAAGGTCGGAGCGGTGCAAGCAGTTGACGGCATCGACTTCGAGGTGTTCCCTGGTGAGACGGTTGGGCTCGTTGGTGAGTCTGGTTGCGGTAAGTCCACCGCCGGCCGCACTCTGTTGAAGCTGCATGAGCCCACTGGCGGAACCATCACCTATGCAGGGCGGGACATCACCAAGCTCTCCCGCTCGGCAATGGTGCCGCTGCGCGCTGAGATGCAGATGATCTTCCAAGATCCCTATTCATCACTCAACCCACGACACACCGTCGGCCAAATCGTCGGAGCACCTTTCGAGATTCAGGGAATCACCCCCGAGGGTGGAGTGCGTGCAGCAGTACAGGACATGATGGCCCGCGTCGGTCTGAACCCTGAGCACTACAACCGCTACCCGCACGAGTTCTCCGGTGGCCAGCGTCAGCGCATCGGTATCGCCCGCGCCATCGCACTGAAGCCGAAGTTTATTGTGGCTGACGAGCCAGTGTCGGCCTTGGATGTGTCGATCCAGGCGCAGGTCATCAACCTGATGGAAGACCTACAAGATGAGTTCGGTATCGCGTATGTCTTCATCGCCCACGACCTGTCAGTCGTGCAGCACATCTCTGACCGAGTCATCGTCATGTATCTCGGTAAGGTGATGGAATCAGCCACCACTGCCGAGCTCTATGGCAACCCGATGCACCCGTACACCAAAGCGCTTCTGTCAGCTGTACCAGTGCCAGATCCTGATCGTGAGCGCACCCGTGAGCGGATCGTGCTGCAGGGAGACTTGCCTAGCCCGATTAACCCACCAAGTGGGTGCGTGTTCCACACCCGCTGCTGGAAGGCACAGGACAAGTGCAAGATCGAGGCGCCACAACCGGTTGCGCTGCGTCCAAACCACTTGGTTGCTTGCCACTTCCCGGAGCCAGCCACCACCGGCGCCGCTGCGGAGTTTGCTGCAGCAAACTAGCTAGCCGAAGACCTAGATAGACGCCTAAAAAGACTTCGGGCCCGCACCCCTTGAGGGTGCGGGCCCGAAGTCTTTTTAGTCAGAGACTTAGGTGACCGTCGATCACGGCATCTGCAGGTTGTACACGCGAGGAGCGGCTGTACCAACCTGGAACGAGAGCGACATCTTGGCACCCTTTGCAGCCTGGCAGACCAGACCGTAATCGAATGTCACGGACTTGCCAGCAGCCAGCGTCAGCGTGTTACCGTCTTCATCGGTCGGACCAGCCAACACGGTCTTTCCACCGGCGGGAGTGTCGTCACCGAGCAGGTCGCGGCAGGCAGGGGCCTTGCTATTCGTGGTGCCGATGATCTTCACATCACCGAAGTAAATCGCCTTGGTGGTGGTGTTCTTAATCGTCACATTGAATTTCAGCGCGCGGTCAGTTGGCGCGCTGGGGTCTTTGCCGTTGCCGAACTCAGGGAATGCCAGCAGCAGTGGCTTGAAGTTCGTCGGTTGAGCCAATGAGACCTGCGCCTTCGCGGTTTGTGTTCCGTCGTCATTGATCGGGACAATCAGCACCTGCGGGCTACCGAATTGGCTATTTGCCTTCTGCACGATCGTGGCGGAGTTCTTCGGAATCGGCGGGG
>RFTO01000159.1 GCA_009923375.1 Actinomycetota bacterium
GCTGGGGTTAGCGATGTCTGTGAAGCGCAGGCGCCACAGCGCACCCGATGACAGGTTGGCGGTGTTATTGCTGCCACCGGCCGTCGTGATGAACCAGTAGTCGTTAGGGTTATTCGGATCGAACATTCCGTCCTCGATGCGCGAAAGACCAGTTCCGGCTGCTGAAGCGGCCGTGTTCGCAGCTGCGCCGTCCTTCGACGCAGAGACCGAAGCCAGTTCAAAGTTACGTGACTGACCCAACGACGTGTTCGCACGGAAAGCGTCGTCGTTGACGATGCGGTTGCCGTTGTCATCCACGACCTTGACAATGGAGAGCGAGCCACCGGTCAAGCCGGCTTTCTCAACCGTGTTGCCACTGCGCTTCTTGGTGCCTTCGTAGACCCACAGCTGGCCAGCGTTGACCGTACCGTCCTCGTCCGCGATAGTCACGGTCTTCTTGCCAGTGCCCTTGGCTAAGTTCACGATCTCAAATGATGCGCGGCCAAGCGCTGGCAACTCGTAGGCGATACCGGAGTTGATGTCCACGCCCATGACGCGACCGTTGTCGCCGGACTCCTCGTTGGCGAAGTACACGCCTGCGGGGGTGCCAGTGGCTGTTGCAACGTCAAACAAGGACAGGGGGTCAGCCAGCGATCCGGAGCAGAATCGGCTGAAGGTGGCGACGTCCGAGCCGGTCGGTGCGTCCGTCCAAGTCGAGCCGTCCCAAAACTTTGAGGATTTGATGAGGTCGGAGCCGGAGATGAACTTGCCCTTGTCATCCATCACCCAGCGCGACACGTACGAGCCACGCTGCCCCGTCGCGCGTGCGATTCCCTGGGCGGAATTCAGTTCGTGGTTGACGAACAATGACGTGTAAGTGTTGTTGAGCTTGAAAGTGGATAACGCATCCGGGATACCGCCAAAGCCATAGCCATTGACGGGGGCATCACCAGTGGTCAACAGGGACTGAATTGTCACGTCCGTGTGCGATGGAATCACGTAGGGGGGAATGACAGTGTTGGGGCCGCTAGCCACGCGGAAGCCCGCGGGGACAGGGCTGTCGAACAAGTTGGTCACACCTGCAAGTGCGGGTGTTGCGACCAGCCCGAGCAGGGTTACGGAAACGGACACGACCACCGCGCGCTTACGGCGGGGTGTGAGGGTGAACGACATGAAGAACTCCACCTATTCGTAGACATTCGCCATCGCGGCTGCGCTGGCAGGAGTAATACACCGCAGTCCCGCAACGTGCGGCTACCAACTTGGTGATCACTGATGAACGAATTGGTGAACTCTGACAGGGGCTAGCCCATGCGTCGGCGAGTGAGCAACCACCGTTCACGCAGCCGTAACCACGCTGTTCCGGCTGTTCATTTATCCAGCCTGTTCCCGAGATTTAGTCCGCTGCACTGTTGCTGACAGGTAGTCCGCTGCCACTCACATCCTTTGAGTGAAGTGGCTGACGTTCTCCGTAGTGAGTCGCACTTGCTTACCTTTCGCGTACTTGCACCGCGGCATGGCGGTTATGTCTTCGGCTTCCCGATTAATCCCGACTGAACGGAGATCTGAGCCACTCCTCGTGTCGCAGCGCGAGGAGTGGCCAGAGGGTCTGGCCGTGATGCGCGCAGCCAACGCTGATGGAGCGCTGCTGGCATACTGACACCTATGCCCAGGATTACTGCCCAGACAGTCGCTGAAAATCGCGACTTGCGTCAGGCAGCGCTTCTGGAAGCCGCGTCGCAGATTGCGCATGCCGACGGAGTTGACGCAGTCACGGTGGCAGCAGTGGCAAAGCGAGCTGGTTTGGCTCGCTCGAGTTTTTACTCCTACTTCGACTCAGCGGCGGATGTCATCGCCGATGTGCTCGCCGATGAGCTCGATGAGATGCGCGAGCTTCTTGCCGATCGTGTCCGCGATCTTCACGATGCGCGCTCGATCGTCGACACGTGGATTGATGTGTCCCTCGGCTATGTGGTTGATGGTCGTCACGCCTTGGTGCGCGAAGCCGCGAAGGTGGATATCCCTGCCACTCGGCGCGCGCAGCTGGCTGCCATGCACAAAGAGATGATGCTGCCGCTGATCGATGCTCTCACCCGCGCCCGCGTTGTACACCCAATGCGGTCGGCGCAATACATCGCCGCCGCTGTGGATGTCTGCGTGCGCCGGATCGAAGCAGGTGCTGTGATTCACGAGGAAGTCGCGGAGACCTTGCGGTTCGTGACCCAAGGACTTCGTCTTCACAACGCCTGATTGCGCTGGAAATCTCGCTGCACAGCAGTTCGGCGGCGACAGCACCCAGGGGTTGGGAATGCCGTCGCCGAAGCGTGACCGCTGCTATCAGTGAACGTTGTAACTTGTTGAGGCGGTTGCTGCCGTCCACTTATCCGCGCGTGCCTCAGCGGTTGCAGTCAGCGTGCAGGATCCCGCAGAGGTAAACCGAACAGTCCAACCGCCATTGGTTGAAGTGACAGTGCAGGAGGTGCTGACCGTGCTCAGGGAAACCGGCTGTTCCATGTTCGTGGTGAAACTACTTGCAGAAATAGTCACCGAGGCGCCTACCTTGCGAGCAGTTGGTTTGCTCCACTTTGTCTGGATCGTCTGTTGCGCCGGGTTGAGGTAGAACGGGAAGTTCACGAAGAGCGGGGCGTACGCGAAGCTGCCCTTTGTCGTGGCAGCAATCGCACAGACCCCCGTGCCCTTAAGTGCTGTGATGACATTCCCGGCAACACCGCAATCTGGAGTCAGGGAAGTCAACGTGACGGTGAGTCCAGACAGTGCTTTCACCTTCAGCTTCAAAGGCGTTCGGTAGTTGAGCTGACCAGGCTGGTTTGGCTGCAAGGTTGTGGAGCCGTATCGAGCCGTGGCGGTGTCAGGTGTGCGCACGCGACCGCCGAAAGTGAACGTCAACGGAAAGGTTCGGATCAAGCTGTAGTTGCCACTGAGCCCAGAGACGGTCAACGTCACCGTGTCACCAGTCCTCAGCCCAGTTGTGGGAGCGGCACTCGCCGAATAACCGCTGTCTGCAGTTGCGGG
>RFTO01000160.1 GCA_009923375.1 Actinomycetota bacterium
GCAACCAGCATCATCGAAAGCTCGGTGATCACCCAGCGCACGCGTGCACGCGCACCAGGCGATTGCGGTGCGCTTCCTGCATCCGAGGTGTCAGTCGCGAGCCCAGGCGCGGTGTGATGAGCAGCGAACACATATCGGGTGCGCAGCTGCCAAGCGACCACCCCGACCGCAGCAGTGAGCACGATCTTGATGAGGAGCGTGATTCCGTAAGCAGTGCTGACCAGATCGTTCAGCGAGTTCAGGCGGATCGCGGCGTTGGCGGATCCTGACAGCCACACTGCGATGTAGCAGATAAGTGCGATGGGCGAGAAACGAGCGAGTAAGCGCGGCGCGGTGGTGGCATCTGCTCGCATCGCGAAAGTAATCGCCACTAGCCCGCCGAACCACACGCCGATAGCGATCATGTGCAGCATCCAGCTCGCGGTTGCCACCTCATGCCAGGCGGAGTTACCAGAGTGGCCTGTCTGTGCGCGGATGACGATGACGAGCAGCAAGGGGATCGCTGCTAGCAGCATGTGAGTCACCCGGCGGCCGTAAATCGTCACCATTCCCGCTAGCCAGGCAAAAAGTGCCTGCTCCAGAATCGAGTGGCCGGTGCCCGTGTCGCGAAGGAATTGCGCGATGGTGCTCGGTGTGGCGAGGGTGTGCGAGATCGACTGGCCGAGGAAGAACGACAGGGTGGTGATGCTGCTTGCCAAGGTGGCAACGGCTAGCAGTGTGCACGCGCGACGCAGCCAGATGACGACGCGTCGCTGCATGTCAGTCAGCACTCCGGCGTCGTTGGGCAGTAGTGCGATGAGCACCAACGCGCCCAACGCGGTGATTACCCCCGCGTCCATCAATGCTCGAATCACCGGTGTCAACCAAGAAACCCACGTATCTGTGGGGACAAGTTCGACAGCGGCTCGCATGATTGGCAAGCCTACGACCGATGCGAGTTACTCGGATTCGCCCTGCCCCACCAGCTTGGCGTAGAGGCCCTCCACCCATGCCCGGCGCTGCTCCTGAGTCATGTCCTTCAGGTTAGCTGGCACTTTCACAAACGCTCGCCCAATGTGCGCCGGCCGGCTCCCTTGCCGCCCAATGAGCGGCTGACTCGTGAAGAGATTCGGGTACGCAACACCCAGTAACTCGGCTAGGGCCGCATTGGCGTCGCGGCTGCGGCAGATCTCGATGAGCTCATCGTGGTGGGCGTCAAAGGAGGCGACCACGAACGGCGCAACGGTTTCCAGTGCGCGCCGATAAGTAGCCAACGACTCAACGGCCGTGGGCGTTAAGAACGAGTGTTGCGTTTTGTGATCGGCGGACTCTAGGTCTGCCTGCCACACCTGTTGCAGTCGCTCGAACTCCGAATCTGCCCAGCGTTGGAGATCCTCTTGGGTGCGATTGAACATTCCAGTGAAGTGGCTATCACTCGGAAATGTCTGTTTGCGCAACCGAACCGATGCGATGCTCTGGTCGTGGTCCGCCAGTGCGGATGTCCAGTAGGTGGGCAGCACATGGTTGGCATCCAAAAGTGCGGCGAGAGCATCGTCAATTGCGGTGCAGTCGTCGCACAGCAAGTGGATGCCAGCGCCTTGGACGGGTCGCGTGCTAGCCGGCTTGATTACGCACACGATGCAGTGCCGCAGTGGCACCAGTGTGTGCTTGGGGCTGTCTTTTGAGGGGTCGTGAACGCGCTTGCTCATGTTTACCGCTTCCTCCGCCCAAAGGCGGCTGATCTATCCCCGGGGCACCGTCGCGGTCGCGCGGTTGCCAGACAGCCCGCCGGGTACGTACCGGCTGTCGTTCTTGATCGGTTGTGTTCAGTTATCCATCTGCTCCAGCGTTAAGCCCGACGTCGGATGGTTTATTCCCGTTGGTTGCTCCGAATATCAGTGCCGGTGCAGCCAACCGGAAAATCAGGTGTTGCTCGTCGCAGCATCCCAGAGGGTTGGCTGCGGCTCACTGCGTCGCGCCTCGCGGATGTGCATCAATGATGTGCCGACGTGGTCAAGCAGATCGCGGTCACTTAGAACCTCGCCGAGGTCTTGAGCCACCAGCAGCAACTCCACTGCTGCCTCTGGTTTGCGATCAAGCATCGTCTGCGCTGCGGCGATGATGAACTGGGCTTGGTAGTTCGTGTCGTCACAGGCGCGGGCATGATCGCGCGCTGACAGGGCCAGCGACTCGGCTTCGGCGAGTTTGCCGCGAAGTTGCAGCACCGCAATCTTGGCCAAGGAGATCTCAAAAGACATCTCCTCGTCTGCGTGCGCGGTGTCGAGACGTGAGCACTTGGCGAGTAAATCGTCGATGTCGTATCCGGAGTCTGGGATGTGGCAGGCAGCGAGAATCTGACCGACTCGCGCGTGGATGTGGCTTTCAAGGTTCGTGCTGTTACGCAACACGATGTCGGTGGCTTCCAACATGTCGACCCAATTACCCACGCGGCGGATGGTTTCGATCCACTTACGCGCACTGTTCTCAGCGAAATACTTGCTCTGGTTGGAATCGTGCAACCGCGCTGCCTGGCCGAAATACTCACCCGCTTTCTTCTGCTGACCGGCATCTCGATATTCGCAGCCGATGGCATCCACGGTTTTAGCGCCGAATTCGTCTAGCGGCCCCTGCTCCTGAAGCATGTTCAGGACATTGATGTGCTCGGCAATCGCCATCTCCGAATTGCTCATGTTGCCTGCGCAGCGGGCGATCCAGTGAAGGCACATGCGCACATCAGAGCTGCAGCCAATCTGCTCGTATGCGGCTTTGGCCTCCTCCAGGATTGAGATGGCTTCCCCCCACTTTTCGCGCTGGATGGCGCGCCAGCCGAGTTGCTGCAAGATCTCAGGTCGTTCACTGCCAGATGACTCCGCCAATTTGTCCCACAGGGACTCTTCGGTCATCCGTGAGAAATCATTCATTAAGGCCTCCTGCAGCATGGATTAAATGGAAAGGGAATCTTGGTGCTAGCCACTGACAACGCTTGCCGCGCTGAAAGTGGGTGGTGGGG
>RFTO01000017.1 GCA_009923375.1 Actinomycetota bacterium
CCGCAGGCCGCCATCGCACAGGGCGTGGCTGGAACGGCGAAGATGAACCAACTGCTTGTATGCATCAAAGGTGACGAAATCCCACAGTTCCGGCTGGTCCCAGGGGAACGTGCGGCGAGAAAGGTCGTCGCAGTCTCCTTCGAGCCCGATCTCGTCTCCTGCAAAAATCATGGGCGTTCCTGGTAGGCCTATGAGCAAACCAAGGCCGGCGATCTGGCGATCGCGCGTACCCATGACCGAGAGCGGTCTGGCGGTGTCGTGGGAGCCTAGGTAATTCCAGGTTCCACACCACGACCGCCATGGCATCCGCCCCATGTAAGCGGTGATCGATTTAACCATCTGCACACCGGTGAAGTGCGCGACTGACTTGTCCATGCCCATGATGTCTTCATCGCGCCGCAGCCAGCCCCATACGGGCTTAGTGAATCCCGAGTAGTTCATGGTGCCGTGCCAGCCGTCGCCAGAGAGGTCGTCACTGGCATCTTGCGTGTGCTCGGCAATGAGCAGGAAATCATCGCTCTCCAACGCCATTGCCGCTCTGGTCTGTCGGGCGATCTCATGGGTCACATCAATGTGGCGGCGACGACCCATAACATTTGCCGCATCAATCCGCCAGCCATCTAGTTGGTACGGCGCGCGCATCCATGTGCGGACAATTGACGACTCATCTGTGATGAGGCGTCCAACTAGTTGGTCATTGCGCAGATCGAATTTCGGCAACGTGCGGGCATTCGCCCATGTCTCGTAGCCATGCGCGGTGGAGCTATCAAAGAAGAAGTAACCACGCTCTGCAGATGCATCATCAGCAAGCGCGGTCTCAAACCACTCGTGTGTGATCCCGCAGTGGTTGAGGGTGAGGTCACCAATGACGCGCATCCCGCGCGCATGGGCTGCAGCAGTCAACTGCGCAAGTCCCTCTTCACCACCGAGCAGCGGATCGATGCTCTCGTATGTTTTCGCGTCATAGCGATGCGCCGAACCTGCGGGGAAGATCGGGGTGAAATACATGGTGTCGATGCCTAAGCCCTCGATGTGATCAAGTTTCCCCGTCACTCCAGGCAGGTCGCCGCCGTAATAGAACTGCCCCGTGCGAGGGGTACGCGGCTCCGGAATCTCATCCCACGCCCGGGGGATTTCCCAGCCTGCTGGTTCGTATCGTGCGCCCGAACTCGCAAAACGGTCAGGGAAAATCTGGTAGACAACAGTGGACTTACTCCAGTCAGGAGCTGTGTCGTATGCCGAGATGATGAAATCCTCGCCGTCAGCCACGTCATAGTCGTGCCACCCAGTCGCCGTCACCCAGCCGAAACCGACGTTTCCACCGCGCAGGAGCCAGCGGTATTTCGCGATCGGGTTTCGGATGAGTAAATCCGCTTGCCACCAAGCTTCGGTTTCATTGCTGCGCAGCAGAGTTGCAGGAGTGTGCTGTCCCTCTGCATCGTGCAACCATCGGATCCCCACGTACTCCGGATCCCAACTAGCCGGCACGCGCAATCGCACCTGTACGACGTCTAGCAGCGCCGGGGCGGCATCGCTGACGTACAGGCTGGAACCGTCGTGGTGCGGACGCAAGGTCATCCCTTCACGGAGCCTTGGGTGAGTCCAGAGACGATGCGGCGCTGCAGGACCAAGAAGATGAGGATGACCGGGATACCCGCAAGCAACGCACCAGCGGAGAATGTGCCCCACCGCTGGTCGTACTGCCCGTTGATGTACTGGTAAAGGCCTTGAGCCAATGTGTACTTCTCTGAGCTCTGGATTAGCCGACTCGCCAAGATGTACTCATTGAGCGTGCCTGTGAAGCCGAGTAAGGCTGAAACGGCGAGGACGGGCGACGACAACGGCATCACGATGCCCCAGAAGATTTGTGAGTGAGTGGCGCCGTCAACCTTGGCCGACTCGTCCAGCTCCATCGGAACGGTGTCGAAGAATCCTTTGAGGAACCACGCATTCACGCCCATCGCGCCGGCGAGGTAGACCAAGGTCAAGCCCAACAAGGTGTTCAAACCGATGGCAGGTAGGACATCTTGGATCTGCCCCATGATCAGGTAAATCGCTGTGAGTGCCAGAAACGACGGAAACATCTGTGCGAATAGCAACGTCATCATTCCGGCCTTGCGTCCCTTGAAGCGGAAGCGACTGAAGGCGTAGGCAGCGCAGGCACCAAGGAGAACGTTGAGGAACGCCGCAGCGACTGAGACAGCAAGGCCGTTCTTGTACCAACTGACGAATGGTTGGGTTGGGTTGTCCAGCAGGCTCCGAAAGTTCTCCAACGACGGGTGTTCTGGCCAGATGGTCTGCCCAATCGAACTCAATGGATTGAATGCTGCGCCCACGACGTAGACCACAGGGAAGAGTGCGTATGCCGCGGCGATGATCATGATGACGTGCCGCCATGAGTACTGCGACAACCACTGCAGCGGGGTAACGCGCCGCTTCTTAGGAATTGGAGGCGCAACTGCGACTGCCATTTGCGTCGGGATTTGCGTGTCTTGGATTTGGTCAGTCATCAGTTCATCTGCTCCATCGCTTTTGAGCGCCAGAAGGTTGGCCCTGACATCGCCGCGACAATAAAGAAGATGATGATGGACACGGCGCTAGAGAGGGCGTATTGGTGACCGTGGCCAGAGGAGAAGGCCAGGCGGTAGGTGTAGGAGATCAAGATGTCAGTGGAGCCCGCAACGGAGTCGACGTCCTTGAATGCCGGACCACCACCGGTCAGCAACTGAATGATGTTGAAGTTGTTGAAGTTGTAGGCAAACGATGCAACCAGTAGTGGCCCAAGGGCGAGAAGCAACAGCGGCATCTTGATGCGACGAAGAATCTGCCATGGACTCGCGCCATCCACCTCTGCCGCTTCCGATAGTTCCTGCGGAATCGATTGCAGAGCGCCAGTGGCGATGAGGAACATGTAGGGGAAGCCGAGCCATAGGTTGACCAAGATGATCGAGACACGCGCCCAGGTGGTGTTGCCTGTCCAAGGAATATTGGCATCGATTAGATGCGCTTTCATCAACAGCGAGTTGATGATTCCGTTGTTCTGGTTGAGCATTCCTTGCCACACAAGCAAGGTGAGCAGCGCCGGAGCGGCGTAAGGGATGATGAGGAATGAACGGTAGATCTTCACCCCCCGCATCTTCGGTTTGTTCAACACCAATGCCAGAGCCATGCCGAAGATGAAGGTCGTCAACACAGTCGCGAGCGCAAACACAACCGTCCAAATGAAGACGCGAATAAATGGGACGCGGATGTTGTGGTCCGTGAGCAGCGATTTGAAGTTCTCAAACCCTGCATTGACAACCCAACCAGGAATCAGACTGTGTTGACTGTCGGTCGCGGCGAGGTGGGGGCCCTTGACTGCCTTGAAACTTCCGCGACCGTCATTTTTGTACACACCGTCGTCGATGAGGGAATGGAAGGTGTCTGTCTGGGTGTCGTAGCGAAGCGTGGGCATCCGCTCGAAAGCAGACAGGCAATCTCCGACGATGTATGAGTTCTTGCCTGTCGGCACCTTCAAGGTGCTGCAATCGAGCGCCAGGGCCGCCACCTGAGCGGCATTTAGCAGTGTATATCCCTTAATCGCCGTGACACTCGTGCCGGAGGGATCGAAGGTGACATCTGCGAGGTTGGGCTTAATCAAGCCCTTGTCTGTGCCCAAGGCGAGGGAGTTGTTGTCAGGATTGGTGAGGATGACAGTGAGGCCGCGTTTCCATGTGGAGCAGTTTGCTGTCGTGCCCTTGCAGGCCAGATACTGCTTGTACGACGGAGTGTTCGGCTTCTGCATGATGCTGTTCGAAGCAATCGTTTGAACAGCTTCCTTCTTCTGGATCTCGTGACCAGTGGAGAGGTTGGTGAAGGCCACTCCGATTGTGTAGAACGTCGGGAAGATTGAAAACGCAACCAGAAAGACGGCGCCTGGGGCGAAGTACTTCAGGGGGATGTTTCTGCGACCGAGAAAGCCGTAATCGAGAACCAGCAAGGTTACGGCCAGGAATCCGCCAAGGAACCAGGAGTGCCTTTCGAAGGAGATGCTGATTCCATAGCCAACGACGGCGTTGATGAGCGCCAGGAAAGACAGTTTGATCAACTGACCTGGCCAGCCGGACAACCCAGAGATCAACACCTGAAGAAATGAGCGACGCACGATGTCCCCTTGAACGAAAAGATAAGTGGGCAGTGGTGGAACTCTATGAGTAAAGCAGTCATTTGTGAATGACGGTGAAGCAAGTGGCCCATATGGTTTTCAAGAGCTAAATTGAAGCTGCAGTTTGCTCTGGGAAGCATGCACATTGTCTTGGGCATAAAGAAAGGGAGGGGCCCCAGATTGGGGCCCCTCCCTCCCAGAGGTGCGAGGCTAAATCAGCCCTTCACGCAGTTCTCGATGTCGGTCTGTGCCTTGGCAAAAGCCGTAGCAGCAGGAACGCGGTCCGCGATGGAAGCGTTGAACATCGAGCTCCAGGCGTTTCCACCAGAGTTCCAGTAGCAACCCACCTGCGGGATGTTTGGCATCGAGATGCCACCAACACCAGCGGCACCGAAGCCGAGGATGTAAGCGTCCGTCACCGGCACATCGGAGCGAGCAGGTGCACGCAAGCTTGCTGCAGCAAGAGCCTTCTGGGACTTCTGTCCAGCGACACCCTTGGTGTCGTCAGAGACCAACGCGTTTGCCAAGTCGGCAACTCCGTGGCCCGCTGCGAACTTGGTGACCATGAAGCCCTGAACGCCCAACCACGGCACAGGGTTGATTCCTGCAGCGATGTTCGGGACTGCTGAGACAGCAATCTTGAGCTTGGACTTCTTCAAGTCGCCAATGGACCAAGGACCGGTCACCATGAACGGCGACTTCTTGGCGAAGAACTTGGCGTAGCCGTAGTCCTCATCGCCCTTGTTCAGGAACGAGGAGTCTGCCTGCCAGCCCTGAACGATGCCGATGTTGGCCTGCACAGCGGGGCTGTTGTAGATCACGTTGTTCGGGTCGTCGGTGCCATTGGTGCGCTTGAACGCGCCGCCGCCGAGACCTGAAAGCAATGGGTACTCGTGGTAGCCGTTCATCGGCCAATCGATACGTGCGCAGCCGGGGATGGCCTTGCCAGCGTCAGCCTTCTTGCCCGTCGAGAGAGCCAGTCCAGTGTCGCAGACAGTCTTGGACATTGCCTTCAACTGTGCGAACGTGGTCGGGGCGGTGGGGACCAGCGTCGTGTTACGCACAAGCGCAACATTCTCAAGCTGGGTAGGCATGCCGTAGGCGTTGCCGTTGTAGGAGAAGGCGTCCAGTGCGTAGCCCGGGATCGCATTGCGAGTGGCTTGGCTCAACGTCAGCGGCACGATCGAGCCGTTCGCTGCCAGTTCGCCAGTCCAGTCGTGTGCACCGATGATGACGTCAGGAGCTGCATCAGCCTTGACGGTCATCAAGTTGGCGTGGATGTCACCAAAGCCAAGAACGACAACGTTCACCTTTGCGCCCTGGAAACCAGCGCTGAATAGGGCCTTTACAGCTGGGGCACGGTTTGAGTCTGACCAGACCGTGATGACCTTCTTCGCGGCGACGGCCTGGGCGGACGGAACCGCTGCCATGCCTGCCACAGCGAGGCCGGCCACCAGGCCGGCAATCGCCTTACGGCGGGAAATTGCGAGCATCTGCTCGACCTCCTGATTGAAACGTCTAGGTCGGTCCCACGGCGGGAAAGACCTCAAATAACTTGTCCACGCCACGGGTGTGACGTCGACGCGCGGGTGAACTATCGCTGAATAAAGGCTGCGATGTAAAGACTGTGATGCGCTCCACACGTAGTTATTGCATGTGATGTAAGGCACATTTCTGTGAAAGCGTTTTCATCACGCCAATTCTCTGCGAAAAGCGTGCTTTCTTCTCACGCTTCTTGCCAAAGTGCGTGCCAACCAGTATCACCAAACAGCATCACCAAAATTCCCAGAACTCTTCCGTTCTTCCCCGCTCTATTTTGTTTTCATGCTTCCACGACCCCCGTGAATCTGACCCGCTAGGGAAGCACGCGGCAGTGCAAAACGACTGCTGCGCTTGGTTCTTGTAACGATTAGTAAGAGGCGACACAATGACCCTGCGTTTCCCACGCGCTGGCACATCGGCGCCGTGGCGGTTTAAGTCCTTGCCGAATTTCCCAGTCTTGGAGGATTCATGTTTAAGAGGTCCGAGTTGTTTTCGCTTATGCGCCTGCCGCGCCGATCGGTTGCAGCTGCGACGACGGCTGCGCTAGTGGCTGGACTCATCGCAGTGATCTCCTCTGCAGTCACCTCTCCCGCACAGGCGGTCGCATCTCAGCGACTCGTCATCCACGTCCCGGGTACACCTCGCGTGCTTCCTGCGACTCCGCGACTCCAGATGGTCGGCACTGGATCTGTGGCGCCGCAGGTGGCTAGCACTTACGGCACTGATGACTACGGCTGGTTCGGTTTAATTACCGCGCCCAGCGAGCAGAAGCCTTGGGTAATCACCTCGTCCGCTACCGGCGTCGCGGAGTGGAGTATCGACTCTGCTCCAGCGGCCAATGAGTTGTGGCTGCGGCAAGATGGCACGATAACTACAAGTGCTGCCTACGCTCGGCGTGCCTTGCAAATCCACATCACGCAAGCACTTGCAGACAGCGGGGCTATTGCTGTTGCTTACAACGACGCTGGGGCCACAGGCACTGCAACGGATATCGCAGCTACAGATTCTTACGGTCCGTATGTGAACGTTCCCGTCTCCGACACCACCAAGAAGGTGTCCGTGACGGTATCCATCGGTGGAACGACTCATGGAGCAGCAGTCGTTGTAGACGCGCGCAAATACGGCGGACTCTGGTTCTCCGGCAGTTTTGCCGGTGCACGCACGACGCGCGCTTGGGCCGATGGTTATGCCGTCATCCATTACAACCGTGCTGATGGGCAATATGACGGTTGGGGAATGCACTTGTGGGATGGGTACCGCAATGACTCCACCCAAGGTGACCCAGCGGTGACGTGGCCTAAGGCTTATCCATCTTCGATGGTGGCAGACCCGTTCGGCATCCAGTTCCGAGTCCCCCTTGCGGCAAACGCAACGAAAATGGCATGGATCATTCACAAGGGTGACGTCAAGGCTGTCGGGAGTGACCAGTTCCTTGACATGAATAAAAATGGTGGAGAAGTCTGGTTCGTGCAGGACGACGTGGATGCAGATGGCAATGCCGCATTCGCAGCTCCCCAGCTCCCAGGAATCGATGCCGATCTTGGCAAGCAGCGAGCAATTTGGTGGAATCGCACCACAATCGCCTGGCCCTACGACGCCACTGAAACGTCCTCGTTCGAGATTGCGTTTGCAGCGCAAGGTGGCATGCGTATCGACGAGGACGGGATTCACGGAGCAACGAACGTCGTTCGCCTTGGGGATTACGCCACGAGCCTCGATGGGGACACGCTCAATGCCAACCCTTACTTGTTCAATTACGGAGCAATCGACAGTTCAGTGTTAACCGTCGATCAAATCAAGGAATTCCTTCGCGGCCAGGTCGCGATCGTTGAAGTAAATCGTGACACCGGCATCCCGATTCGCGCCACTGCCCCTCAGATTGGGCCAGTGCTTGACGACATCACCACAAGTGATGCGCCGTTAGGTGTGACGTGGAACGACGGAACGCCCTCGGTAAGTGTGTGGGCGCCCACAGCGCAGGCAGTTTCGCTACTGCTTTACCCAACGGGTGTGAGCACGAAGGTGCAGACCTTGCCGATGGATCGCAGCGACGACGGTGTGTGGTCGATCGAGGGGTTGCCGAAGTGGAACTACAAGTTCTACAAATTCCGCGCCACTGTGTTCGTGCCATCTTTGGGAGCAGTAGTCGACAACGTGAGCACAGACCCGTACTCGTTGGCTTTGTCGACAAACGGGGTGCGCTCTCAGATGGTCGATTTGAATGACCCCAAGACCAAACCCGCAGGCTGGGACACCTTGGTTAAGCCAAAGTTGAACAGCATTGCGGACTCGTCAATCTACGAACTGCAGGTTCGCGACTTCAGTGTCGCAGATAAGACAGTTCCGTCGGCTGCCCGCGGCACCTACGGTGCTTTCACGTATCTCCGCTCCGACGGAATGCGACACCTTGCAGCGCTGGCGAAGGCGGGCTTGACACACATTCACCTGCTACCTGTGTTCGACTTCGCCACTGTCGATGAGACCAAGGCGAATTGGAGCCAGCCGGACAGTGGCGACTTAGCCTCGATGGATCCTGCCTCCGATGAGCAGCAGGCGGCAGTTGCCGAAACCAAGAGTCAAGATGCGTACAACTGGGGTTACGACCCGCAGCACTTCACGACTCCCGAGGGCTCTTACGCCAAGACTCCCATGGGGTATAGCCGAACCAAGGACATGCGCAGCATGGTTTCCGGTCTGGCCAAGGCTGGTTTGCGCACAGTCATGGATGTGGTTTACAACCACACAAACTCCGCCGGACAGAGCGAGCGCAGCACCTTCGACAAGCTTGTCCCTGGCTATTACTACCGCCTGAACAGCGACGGCAGTGTTGCCAATAGCACCTGTTGTTCGAACACCGCGACCGAACGCACGATGATGGGCCGTTTCGTCCGCGACAGTTTGCACACATGGGCAGTCGACTACAAGGTGGACGGTTTCCGCTTTGACATCATGGGTCACCTGCCCAAGCAACTTCTGCAGGACATTCGGTCGGACATGGATGCGTTGACGCTGGAGAACGATGGCGTCGATGGTTCCAAGGTGATTCTCTACGGAGAGGGCTGGAACTTCGGCGAGGTTGCGAGTGGAGCTCGCTTCGAGCAAGCGATCCAGCAAAACCTAGCTGGTACCGGAATCGGAAGTTTCGATGATCGTGTCCGTGACGTTGTCCGTGGCGGGGGACCGTTTGACAGCGATCCGCGTATGCAGGGCTTCGGTTCGGGACTCTGTGTTGATCCCAATGGTTCCTTACTCGATGGCGATGTGGAGCAAGCTTGCGCGACAGCGTTGGCACAGACGGACAACCTCAAGGTGTCTCTGTCGGGTGAATTGGCCAGCAGCGACCCGCAATTTGCTGACTTCACATTCACGGATACCACGGGCAGTGATTCCGAAGGTTTCTTGATCAGCTACAACGGGCAACCCTCCGGCTACACGGGCATTCCTAGCGAAGCAATCGAGTACGTCGATTCCCATGACGATACAACGTTGTTCGATAACCTGGCATTCAAACTGCCTGCGAAGACCAACTCCGCTGGTCGCGTTCGTGCTCAGTTGGTGTCACTCGCGGTTCCCTTCCTGTCACAGGGCATCCCCTTCCTCGTTGGTGGGACCGACATGTTGCGCAGTAAGTCGTTGGACAAGAACTCCTACGACAGCGGTGACTGGTTCAACGCCATCGATTGGTCTGGTAAGACCAACGGTTGGGGTAAGGGTTTGCCGATGAACGGCGACAATGCAAGTCGCTGGGACCAGGCAACCGAAGCATTGAGCAACCCCGCGATCAACGTGCGTCCAATGGACATCAGGAATGCCAGTGATCGGTTCCTGGACCTGTTGAAGATTCGTTACTCGACTCCGTTGTTCCGCTTGGGCAACTCGCAGGACATCGCAGATCGACTTCGCTTCCCACAAGGTGGCGAGGCTCAGAAACCTGGAGTCATCGTTATGCAGATCCTCTCGCAAGGGGATGGCCTGACGACACTCGATCGACGCTGGAAGTCTGTTGTCGTGGTGTTCAACTCCGGCAGCAAGCCAGCTACCGACACTGTTGATTCACTCGCAGACGGAACATTCGACCTACACCCGGTTCAGAAGCGTGGAGCTGATTCGATTGTAAAGACGGCGACGTTGGTTGACGGCACCTTCAACGTTCCTGGGCGTACGGTGGCGGTGTTCGTACAGAAATAAAGACTGTCTCATCAGTACGGCGGGGCACCAGAGATAACGGTGCCCCGCCCTACTGATTTAAGCCCGGTCGCCTGAACTCTTTAACCGCCGATGTGGGAACCGCTGATGTGAGCGCGTCCCGGCGGCATTCTCAGGGAGTTTCCTGCCCATGCAAGCAGAGTGCCGTGCGCGTTGCCTCATCTGTTCGCGGCTAAGGGTGGGTCAGCAAAGTGGATATCGTCTTTGCTGGAGAGAAACCCCAGTTGTGATGGCGACCGCGGTAACGGTTACTTCAATTTCAGGCAGGTAGACATCAAAGCTTGGTAGGACGCGGCGAAGTCAGCAAAGTCAACGACCGCCTTGATGTCTTTTGCATTGTTGGTGTCCACCCAGGTCGCGCCGGTGGAATCGGTGTAGGGCGAAGCCTGATCCCAGTAGTACGGCTTACCCGAATCCACATTTGAGTAGAACTTCACTGCAGCATCAGCCCAGAGCACCTGCGCCGGATCCTTTGCAAGAGGCTTCATCGCTTTTACCTGCGTGATTGCCTGCTTGACAAGCGGATCTCCCGTGGTCAAGTGGCTAACGGGGGCATTAAATGAAAGTTGCTTATCAAAGAACAGGATGTAAGTCTTGTACTTCTTACAGAACGGTCCGGACCACACATCTTCCTTGGGCGGCTCGATTACCTTGGTCGCAAGGGCAGCAACTTTGCTCTTGTTAAATCGATCAGGAGCCGCCCCAGCAACTGTCGCCTTGGCGGTCGCAGATGCGCTTGGGGTCGCCGAAGCTGTGAATGCCTGAGACGGGGCCAAAAAAGACCCACTGAATTCAGGCATTGCCACGGTCATTCCTTGGGTGGATTCATTTGCGCATGCGGAAAGTCCAATTCCCAAGACTGACACGATTACCAGCGACACGACTGACTTGCGCACGAAAACCTCCGAATTGACGTCTCTTAGGTGAGGAGGGTAACCCTTTTGTGCCTTTCTTGGGGGTGCCAAGTCCGAAAAACAGTTTTCCACATGTTTTCCACAACTCCGAGTAAATGTGTCTGATTTATACGAATTGTTCTGATGTCAATTTTGGAATTAACCCCCCTCCGGTAGTGACAGCCGCGCGACAACAGGGCATTATTAGCCAATCAATGCCTTCAAGGAGGTCACATGCGATTCCATCGCACTCGGTCCGTCACCGCGGTCGCAGCTATTTCTGCGACTGTTGCAGTGTTCGGTCTGGGATCCGCGCCAGCCAATGCGCAGCGTCTGCAACCGTCGATTCACACGATTGCACGCGTTTCTGAGACGAAGGTAAACACCAATAACTGTCCCCCGAGCTCATTGCAAGGGACCAGTCTGTCTGCTGCCAAGAAGAATTCCCTTTGCGCGACTGGTAAATCTGCTGTTTCGACGCGTGCCGCACTAACACGAACGACTGCGCCTTCAATTACAAAGGTAGACGTTGCACCGAAGCCGGCAGCAAACACACCTCCGACCTTTGGTGATTTCACCGCGTTGTTCAAAACCACTAACACAAAAGATCTTGCCCGCCTGATTCAATCGATGGTCGACACTCGCGATCGCGATACCAAATCCATGCTGCGCCGTTTCACCGCGCTGGGATCGCTTGTGGGCGCTGTTTACAGCGACGTGGTTGACCTTCAGTCCTCCGTCTCGGACCTCACCGCCACGGTCGCTGAAACAACCGGACTTCTAGACGACCGTCTAGCAAGAGTTGAATCCTCGTACATTAGAGATGACACGTTCAAAATCCTCGCGACTGAATTTGACAAGTTGACCCTGCGTGTTGGCAGCACTGGTGACACCGACATTTCCACGTTGATCTCCAATTTGACTACAACTGCCAGCGACCTCGCGGGCAACATCTCCGATTTATCTGCCACTGTTGATGGCAAGGCTGACCAATCAGCGCTTGATGACTTGTCGACCACTGTTGATGGCAAGGCTGACCAGTCAGCGGTTGACGCCCTGTCGACGACGGTTGATGGCAAGGCTGACCAGTCAGCGGTTGACGCCCTGTCGACGACGGTTGATGGCAAGGCTGACCAGTCTGCGGTTGATGACCTGACTTCTGGTTTGAGCGATTTGGCAACTGTTGTCGATGGCAAGGCTGATCAGTCAGCTCTGGATGAGTTGTCGACGACGGTTGATGCCAAGGCTGACCAGTCAGCTCTGGATGATTTGGCTTCTGGTTTGACTGATTTGACCACTGTTGTTGGTGGGAAGGCTGACCAGTCAGCCGTTGATGACCTGTCTTCAGCCCTTGACGGGTTTTCTGCCACGCTTGACACCAAGGCCGACCAGTCTGCTGTTGATGACTTGGCTACTGGTTTGACCGACTTGTCGACCATGGTTGATGGCAAGGCTGACCAGGGTGCTCTTGATGATTTGGCTACCACGGTTGATGGCAAGGCTGACCAGTCTGCTGTTGATGACTTGGCTACTGGTTTGACTGATTTGACGGTTGTTGTTGACACCAAGGCTGACCAGGGTGCGCTTGACGACTTGTCGACCATGGTTGATGGCAAGGCTGACCAGTCTGCTGTTGATGATTTGGCTTCTGGAGTAACCGAATTGACGGCCACGGTCGGCGACTTGGCTTCTGGTTTGACCGACCTGGCAGTTGCTGTGGGTGATTTGGCTTCCGGTGTAGGCGACTTGGCTTCCGGTGTAGGCGACTTGGCGGTTGTTGTTGATGGCAAGGCTGATCAGTCTGCTGTTGATGATTTGCAGGGTCAGGTTGATGACTTGGCGACCATGGTTGATGGCAAGGCTGATCAGGGTGCCCTTGATGACTTGGCTTCCATGGTTGATGGCAAGGCTGACCAGTCTGCTGTTGATGACTTGGCTACCGGTTTGACCGACTTGTCGACCATGGTTGATGGCAAGGCTGACCAGGGTGCCCTGGATGACCTAGCTGCTGCTGTTGATGATTTGGCTACCGGTTTGGATGACTTGACGGCTGTTGTTGATGGCAAGGCTGATCAGGGTGCCCTTGATGACTTGGCT
>RFTO01000161.1 GCA_009923375.1 Actinomycetota bacterium
TGCGGGCAGTCATTCAAGTCCTCGCACGTGCTGCACCACAGTCGGACCGCTGCGTGGCCTGGTGATTGCGATAGCGTCAATGCGCGAGCGCAATCCTGCATCCGCATGCTCACCAAGCCAGCGGCCCGCGAGTCGACGCAGGAGTTGCAGCTTCACCGATGTGATGGCCTCCATCGGAGTACCGCGGGAATGATCGCGCCGTGTCTTCACTTCCACAAAGACAACATGACTGCGATCAACGGCGACGATGTCCAGTTCCCCGAGATCGCATCGCCAGTTGCGTTCGATGATGCGCATACCTTGCTGCTCTAAGAAGTTTGCTGCGTATGCCTCCCCCCAACGACCCAGCCCGGCGGAACTGTGCGCCTGAGCTTCGGACATGTTCGTTCGTGACATCGATGCTCCAGAGGGTGGTCATGCAACTGATGGTGTTAATGACGCAGGCTCGCAGATAATCCCCCTTAGGCGCAGTGATCCACCTGTGAGTGTGGAGAGAGATTGGTTGATCGCTTGCTGTGGATGCAGTTACGCAGACACATCGATCCACGTGTGAGTCTGCAGCGGCATTTCGTTCATTGCCGGCTGTGGATGTACGTACATAGATGCGCGTGCACAGGTGCACGTACTTGGCAGCGGCGTTTTAGCAGCGGCGTTTTAGATGCGCGTAATCTGCCGATTCAGGTGAACGACGAAGTTAATCGAAGAGTGACGGCTGATCATCCTCAGGCGGCTCGTCACCTTCATCGCCGGGCAGTAAGCGCCAACTCAGTCGGTGGAAATCGCTGGCGCCGAACTCGGCGATAGCACTGCGGTGGTCAGCGCTGCCGTAGCCCTTATTGCCTGCCCACCCGTATTCCGGCATCTCATCCGACGCTGCAACCATCAAGGCATCTCGATGCACCTTGGCAAGGACGCTGGCGGCTGACACCGACGCGCAGGTGATGTCAGCTTTCACTTTGGTCGTCACCTTGGGCGCCCAGAATGCGGCACTTCGCGCGAGCCAGTTAACAGAACCGTCGAGTAAGACCGCATCCACTCGGGTGTCAATGGTGAGAAGCGCGCGTTGCGCTGCCAGGGCCATCGCGGTCATGATGCCCAGTTCGTCAATTTCTTCGGGGCTGGCTTCGCCTACTCCCCATTCGTGCGCCCACTCCTGCACCACCGGCACGAAACCTTCACGGCGCTTCGGACTCAGTAGTTTGGAATCGGTGAGCCCAGTTGGCACTTGTGCGCAGGCACGGGGATCGATGACGACCACTCCAATAACCACCGGGCCGGCAAGTGCCCCTCTCCCGACCTCGTCCACTCCGGCGATGAAACCACCGGGTGCGACCAGCGAACTTTCAGTGTCGATATTCGCGGTGGCCATGACGGCAGGTTACGCGCTGTGTTCGGTTACGGATTCCCTGGCGGGATATACGGCATGTTGTGAGGCTGCGCAGTCGAGGTGACAACCGGCGCCTTTGCGGGCACATCATCGACCTTGCGTGACTTCACCGAGTCGAAACTTGAAGGCAACTCGAGTCGCGCTATGCGAGCGAGCGGCCAGATACGCATGACCACTCGTCCGATGACATTGTCAATCGGAACTCCACCATCGGCGACGTCGAGGTGGTAGCGCGAGTCACGGGAATCCCCGCGGTTATCACCCATGACAAAGATGTGTCCCTTGGGAACCAAGATGTCGAAAGCAAGTTGGTCGCTATTTGGGCCCTTGATATACGGCTCGTTCAGAGATACGCCGTTGACGATGATGCGGCCGGCCCCATCGCAGCACTTCACATGGTCACCGGGCAGACCAATAACGCGCTTGACAAGTTGGTTGCGGCTGTCAGCGAGGTGCATCCACACGAGTGCGTTATGCCACATGGCACTGAGGCCTTGCGGCTTGCCAACACCGGAGACCCAGCCGCCAGGATCAGCGAAGACAACAATCTCGCCTCGACGTACGCCATTGACCTCAGTGGATAACCGCGAGACGAGCAGCTTGTCGTTCACCTCGAGGGTGTCGGACATTGACGGGCTCGGCACATAGTTGGACTGCACCACAAAGTTATGCAGGAATGCGGTCAATCCGACTGCGACAACGATGATGACGACGAACTCGCGCAGCGACGCCCAGAAGCCCGGACCGGACTCCTCGGGTTGCTGCGGCTCCAACTCCGCAGGCTTGTCTGCAGAGTTGTCGTCGAACATCACGACGATGTGGAGGCGCTGTCAGCGACCTTCGGGCTGTTGTCACGGAGCTCGCGGATCTTTGCCTTCTTACCGCGCAGGTTGCGCAAGTAGTAAAGCTTGGCGCGACGCACATCACCGCGGGAGACCAATTCGGTCTTCTCGATGATTGGCGAGTGCAGCGGGAAGGTACGCTCAACGCCGACGCCGAATGAAATCTTGCGAACAGTAAATGTCTCGCGCACGCCGCCGCCATGACGACGGATGACAACACCCTGGAACACCTGCACACGGGAGCGGTTACCTTCAACGACCTTCACGTGCACCTTGACGGTGTCACCAGGGCGGAAGTTGGGGATGTCACTGCGCATTGATAAGACATCGAGCGCGTCAAGGCGGTTCATGTTTACTCCTGGCGGGCGCCACAAGCCGACCGCGGTTGGGTAGTACGACGATTAAGGGTTCGGGTCCGTTGATTCCGAGCCACCCTTGCGGCAGCAACCCGGACGTTCCCTAGGCTCAAAGTGTGCCACAGCAGCGGTGCGACTCAGTCGGGCAGGTCTGCGGCAGCAGCATGAGCCCGAGATGCGTCCGCAGGCGCAGTGCGAGCGATGAGGTCGGGGCGGCGCTGCTCGGTGAGCTGCAACCCCTGCGTTTTGCGCCACGTGGCGATTTTCGCGTGGTCCCCGCTGACCAAGATCTCTGGGATCGACATACCGCGCCATACGGGTGGGCGGGTGTAAACAGGTGCGGCGAGGAGTCCATCGGCGCCGGCGGCGAATGAGTCGTCCACAGG
>RFTO01000162.1 GCA_009923375.1 Actinomycetota bacterium
GGGGCCATCACCCTCGCCGGCGCCACGCGCATCAATTCCGATGCGGACCTCCTCACCCTCTCAGGCGGTATCAGCGGCACGCAAAACCTCACCATCGGCGGTGCTGGCAACACGACGATCAGTAGCGCTATTGCCACCAGCACCGGCACGCTCACTAAAGACGGAGCCGGCACGCTGATCCTCTCTGCCAACAACACCTACACTGGCAACACAACGGTCAGCCTGGGTGTTATAAACATCCAGCACGACAATGGGCTTGGCACCACGGCCAATGGCACCATTGTCTCCTCCGGTGCCGCCCTGCAACTGCAAGGAGGCATCACCATCGGCGCCGAAGCCCTCTCGCTCAATGGCACGGGTGTGAGCACCGATGGCACCCTGCGGAACATTTCCGGCAGCAACACCTACGGCGGGGCCATCACCCTCGCCGGCGCCACGCGCATCAATTCGGATGCTGGCCTGCTCACCCTCTCTGGTGCGATCGGTGGCAATACGCAAAACCTCACCATCGGCGGTGCTGGCAACACAACAATCAGCAGCGCCATCGCGACCAGCACCGGCACGCTCACCAAAGATGGTGCTGGCACGCTCATCCTCTCTGCCAATAACACCTACACGGGCGCCACGGCGGTTGGCACCTCGGGAGGTGCAAATGCTGGCACACTGCAACTCAGTGGCCTTGGTAAAATATCAACGGCCGCCACCAGCATATTCGGCGGCACACTCGACTTGAATGGAACCAACCAATCCATCACCACGCTCTCCCTGGGCGGCGGTGCGTCAGGCAGCACGGCGGCAGTCACAACCGGTAGCGGAACCCTCGCTCTGGGCGGAACGGTGACCTTCTCGGCCACGAACAACGCCAACGGCGCAAGCATCAGCGGCAACCTCGACCTTGGCGCTGCCACCAGAACTTTCACGATCGGTGATTCCTCGGCAGCAACCTCAGACCTTTCGATCAGCGCCGTCATCTCAAATGGAAACCTCACAAAATCCGGCGCCGGCACGCTGACCCTCTCCGGAGTCAACACCTACACGGGCACGACCACAGTCAGCGCCGGCAACCTCACGCTCACTGGCGGATCGGCGATCTCCGACGGCGGTGCCGTGACGCTCACGAATGCCGCTGGAGCCATCCTCCATGTGGCGCAGAGCGAAACCATCGGCAGCCTCAGCGGCGGTGGTGCAAGTGGCGGTGACATTTCCATCGCCTCAGGCCAGACCCTCACGGTCAACCAAACCGCGGCAGGAACCTTCTCGGGCATTATCAGTGGCTCGGGCGGGCTTGCGAAATATGGCTCCTTCATCCTCACGCTCAGCAATGCCAACAATTACACAGGAGGAACGCTCATTTCCCAGGGGTCTATCAATCTGGGTGCCAACGAGGGATTGGGTAATGGCTTCCTTACCATGGGGGATGCCAACTTCGCCTCCAATGTCGGTTTGAATTTGCAAGGGCGGAATCAAACGATCACCGGCTTCAGCATGGTAACAACCGGATATAGTGCCACTATCCAAGGCTGGGCCACTGGCGCACCGCCACACTGACGATCAATCTGGACTCCGGAACCAACAGCACTACAGCCAACACAACCATTCGCGACGACGCAGCCAATCAAAATAACAATGGCAAACTCGCGCTGGTCAAAACCGGCGCCGGCACGCTGGATTTCTCGACATTTGCAACCGGTGGAATGAATTACTCCGGTGGTCTCACGGTCAATAGCGGCACTCTCTCCTACAGGGATGTCCTTGCGCTTGGCAAAAGCTCTGCAGGCAGCGCCATTACACTCGGTGGCGGCACGCTCAACTATAACGGAACCGGTTCCGTGACGATTGCCAACAACGCAACACTCACCGCCGGCACCAGCAGCGCTCTCAACAACGCGGCCGGCACAGTGACCGTCTCCGGAACCATTGGCGGCACCGGCAACCTGACCAAATCCGGTGCGGGCACTCTCACGCTCTCCAGCGCCAACACCTACCAGGGCTCAACCACGATCAATGCTGGCACGATCAACCTCACAGGCTCGAACACCGCCAGCGCCACCACGATTAACTCCGGCGGCACCCTCATCGGAACCGGATCCGCTGGCGCTGTCACAGTCAACAGCGGCGGCGTTATTGGCGCGGGCAGCGCCGCAGGCACTGCCGGCACCCTCACCATCGGCTCGCTCACACTCAATGGCGGCAGCACCTACTCATGGGATCTAGGAAACGCCAGCGGCTCAACGGCAGGCACGGACTGGGATGTTCTGAATGTCACGGGTGCCCTCACTCTCAATGCCACTGCTGGCAACAACATTACGATTGTCCTCGGCGGCACAGCCGCGCCCAGCAGCTCAAAGTCATGGAATATCATCAACTACGGGTCACTGCCCAATGCTTGGGACTCCTCGGTTTTCAACATCACCAACAACATCGCAGGCTCAAGCGGCACATGGTCATTAACCAACAACAGCACATTCATCGGCCTCACCTACACGCTCAGTTCCACCTCCACATGGACTGGTGCTTCTGGAAACTGGAGTGCCAATTTCACCAGCACACCTGCCAACGGAAATGCGCTCGTCTTCAGCGGTGCGGGAGGCACTGCAACAAACAATATCGCTTCAGGCAGCCTATCCTCGCTCTCCACGATTACCATCAACTCGACGGCTGGCAGCTACACGCTGGCCGCGAATTCCGGCTCATCAGGCTTCGACGCCTCCGCGCCCATCACGATCACCGGCGTCACCAACAATTCCGCCAATGCCACCACGGTCAATCTGGCGCTGGCGGTCAATAGTTCCCCGCTCGCCATCAATGCCAACACCTCACACCTTGCCCTGACCCAGCGGGCCCATGTACTGCGCGACTTCCTCGTCGACACGTGCCTGGACCTGCATCGCCTGGGGTTTCGCCATTTCGTGGCCGTCACGGGCACGCTGGGCC
>RFTO01000163.1 GCA_009923375.1 Actinomycetota bacterium
CAGGTGACCGCAGACAATGTGGTGTCGTTCGTGACCAAGACTGTGTACTCCCGTTACATGCCGACAACTACCGCGAGAACGGTCGCTCGCAAAGACGCAGTTTTACGCGACCTGATCAGTAAGGTGTTCACGCGTTTTGAGAGCACAGCGACGAATCCATTCGCCATCGCTAAAGCTATCGGCGCCGCGGCCTTGGACGGCAGGGTTTCGCTCTGGGCTGCCGATCCAGCCAAGCAATCACTTGTCCTCGCCTCACCGCTTGCACATGCCCTGACGGGCAGTGGACGACCCACAGCTGCGGTGAGCATCAACAATGGCGGTGGCAACAAGCTTGAGGCTTACATCGGCGCACATGTTGACTACTCCCGTGGAACATGCCTAAGCGATCAGGGAATGCGCAAGGCGACGATGAATATCACATTCACAAACACGGCGCCGACCTCGGGACTACCTCCCTACACATCCGGCCGGCTTGACTTAGGGGAACACCATCCACGGCCGCAAGGAACCAACCGGGAAGTCGTCTTCCTACACCTTCCTTCGGGCAGTGAATTCGATTCAGCCATGTTCGAAGGTGAGGAACAATTCCCAACTGGCTTCGGGCATGAGGCCAATTACCGGCTTATCCGAATGGATGTTGAGGTTCAGGCGGGCCGCACGCAGACTCTGACGGTGAATTACACGGAGCCGATAAAAAAGGCTGCACTCTCGCCAACCCTGGGAATTCAACCGATGACAGTCCCGATGACCACAGTTGTCCAGCCCGCTGCGCTGTGCCCCATGAATCCCTAGACGACCGGCTACGCACTTAACGTCGCAGTGAGCGCCGCGTTGCAGTGGACGTTGCTTGGAATGGTCTGCCAATTGCAGCCTAGGGATGCCGCGTAGGCAGGCTCCAATGCGCCACAATGAGCGCATGTCAACGGGAATCATCGAGGACCTATCCGCTCGCAATCGCATCGCCGACAGCACCGATCTGGCGGCATTGTCTCAAGCTCTGCAATCGCCGATGACCTTTTATTGTGGCTTTGATCCATCTGCGCCGAGTTTGCATGTCGGATCACTTGCGACGCTGTTGGAGATGCGCAGATTTCAATCCGCCGGACATCACCCCATCGTTCTCGTCGGCGGAGCCACCGGGCTCATCGGTGATCCGAAGGAATCGGGGGAGAGAATCCTCAATCCCGCAGAGTTGGTGCAGGAATGGGTTGAGCGGCTGCAAGTGCAAACCAGTGCCTATCTGGATTTCGAAGGGCCAAATCCTGCGACGATGGTGGACAACTTCGCTTGGACGTCTCAACTGAATGCACTCGAGTTTCTTCGGGATATCGGCAAGCATTTCAGTGTCAATCGCATGCTCGATCGCGAAGCGGTCAAGGCGCGACTCAATGCAAACGGAATCTCCTACACCGAGTTCAGCTACGCGCTTTTGCAGTCGTACGACTACCTGCAATTGTTCCAACGCCACAACTGCACATTGCAGATTGGTGGATCCGACCAGTGGGGCAACATCACCGCTGGCGTCGACTTGGTACGGCGGGTGGAGTCAGTACATGTGCACGCGATGACTCTGCCCCTGGTGGTGAAATCTGACGGGATTAAATACGGGAAGACTGAATCAGGGACTGTCTGGTTGGATCGGGAAATGACAAGCCCCTGGGCTTTTTATCAATTTTGGTTGAACGCCGCTGATGCCGATATCCCTATGCTACTTCGCACATACTCAATGCAGAATTGGGAAGAAGTCCAACACCTGATTGGCGAAAGCACAGAGAACCCCTCTGCGCGTTTGGGTCAAAGAGCTCTTGCGCGCGAACTCACAACGCTTGTGCATTCATCGCAGGATGCCACCGATGTTGAGGCGGCGGCCGCGGCACTTTTCGGCTCGGCGGCCAAGGATGGTGCGGTGGGTCTCGCAGCTTTGAGCCCTGAAGTGCTGACATCTGCTTTGGCAGAAACCCATGTAGCGCAATGGATTCCTGGCGAGCACGGCAGCGAGCTGGCAGTGGTGGATGCGCTGGTTCTGTCGCAGGTGGTCGATAGTCGCGGTGCTGCCCGACGGGCGATCACTGAAGGGGGTGCATATCTGAACAATGAACGCATTTCGGACGATTCAGCCATGGTGAGTGCCCGCGACCTGATTCACGGCCGTTGGCTCGTCATGCGTCGCGGAAAGCGGACATATGGGGCCGTTGACGCATCGCCGCTGGCCGTGCGATAAGGTTCCTCTTACGAACAACGACGCGTAATGCTGATGACGTCAACCGTCGCTTTCAAGCGGCCAAGGCAGAGGCAAAACGCACAAGGAGCACAAAGTGACCCCCCGCTGTGCGAGGGAAAACCACCTGGTGTAGCGTTGCTCAGGTTGCCCCAAATCGGGCTGGTGAAAGCCGGCCGGAATTGGTGCGCGCTCGTTCCTTGAGAACTCAACAGTGTGCACATGTCAATGCCAATTAAACCCCGTGCGGGTGACGAAAGTCGCTCGTATGGAAATTCCTTTGGTGACAGACAAATAAGCGACAGCTTATGTCTATCGCCAGAATCGGCTCTCTGCCGTGCTTTACAAAGCATTTATGGAGAGTTTGATCCTGGCTCAGGACGAACGCTGGCGGCGTGCTTTACACATGCAAGTCGAACGGTGAAGGGGAGCTTGCTCCCTGGATCAGTGGCGAACGGGTGAGTAACACGTGGGCAATCTGCCCCTGATTCTGGGATAACTACTCGAAAGAGTGGCTAATACCGGATACTCACGCTGGGAGGCATCTTCCGGCGTGGAAAGCTCCGGCGATCAGGGATGAGCCCGCGGCCTATCAGCTAGTTGGTGGGGTAGTGGCCCACCAAGGCGACGACGGGTAGCCGGCCTGAGAGGGCGACCGGCCACACTGGGACTGAGACACGGCCCAGACTCC
>RFTO01000164.1 GCA_009923375.1 Actinomycetota bacterium
CAGCTGCTGCGCCCGCACCAGCTGCTGCGCCCGCACCAGTTGCTGCTCCTGCCGCAGCTGCATCAGGGATGACCACTGACCTCGTCCTGCCTGCTTTGGGTGAGAGCGTCACTGAAGGAACTGTCACTCGTTGGTTGAAGAACGTGGGCGACACAGTCGAGGCCGATGAGCCGCTTGTGGAGGTGTCCACCGACAAGGTCGACACTGAGATTCCATCGCCAGTGGCGGGAACGCTCGTGGAGATCGTTGCGGCTGCCGATGCGGTCGTGCCCGTTAACGGAGTGCTCGCACGTATTGCCTCTGGTGCTGCGGCCACAGCCGCTCCCGTGGCTCCTGCTCCCGTTACTCCGGCGCCCGCTGTTGCTCCAGTAGCAACTGCACCCGTTGCTGCAGCTGCGCCCGTTGTTGCTCCACTAGCAACTGCACCCGTTGTTACACCTGTCGCCACAACGCCTGCTCCTGCCGCACCTGTTACGCCCGTTGCACCTGTGCGCGTTGCTGCGGTCGATGGCAGCGCGCCTTATGTCACACCGTTGGTGCGCAAAATGGCATCAGAGCAGAACATTGATCTTGCAACAGTGATTGGCACCGGCATCGGCGGACGAATCCGCAAGGAAGACCTCCTCGTTGCTGCCGCAAATAAGCCAGCAGCAGCACCCGCGGCAGCAGCCGCCCCCGTGACCTCCGTGGCAGCGACTCCAGCATCTACGAGCACCGCACCTGCCGCAACGCCCGCATCAGCTGCAACACCCGCGCCAACAGCGGCCACCACCCGGGCAACGTCGCCGCTTCGCGGGCGCACGGAACCAATGACCCGCTTGCGCAAGGTCATTGCCGAGCGCATGGTCGAATCACTGCATGTGTCTGCGCAACTGACCACCGTGATTGAGGTGGATGTCACCAAGATCGCCCGACTTCGCGCCAAACTCAAGAGCTCCTTCGAGGCACGACACGGTGTCAAGCTGTCGTTCCTGCCCTTCTTTGCGAAGGCCGCAATTGAGGCTCTGCAGGAGTTCCCAACGGTAAACGCCCAGATCAACGCTGCCGAAGGAACCATCACTTACCACGATGCCGAGCACCTCGGCATCGCTGTGGACACGGAGCGAGGCTTGCTGGTGCCAGTCATCCGCAACTCTGGCGATTTGAACATCCCTGGCTTGGCCCGCAAGATCGGCGACTTGGCTGAGCGCACCCGCACCAATAAGGTGACGCCGGATGAACTCAGCGGCGGGACTTTCACGCTGACCAACACCGGCAGCCGCGGCGCACTCTTCGACACCCCGATCATCAACCAGCCACAGGTGGCCATCATGGGCACCGGAGCCGTGGTGAAGCGTCCGGTTGTGGTGTCTGATGAGACTGGCACCGACTCCATCGCCATTCGCTCCATGGTTTATCTCGCCCTGACCTACGACCACAGAATCGTGGACGGCGCTGATGCCGCTCGCTTCTTGGTTGCGGTGAAGGACCGCTTGGAGACTGCTGAGTTCGAGGCTGAACTGTCGTAACCGCGGCATTGTGGGTGCCGCTTTCTGCGCGTTTCTTCGATGAGCGGGCGTAAGCGCAGGCTTTGCTCCACACTTGCGGCATGCGAGTTATCGTCACTGGTTCAACCGGCCTCATCGGCCGGGCCCTCTGCTCATCTTTGATTACCAGCGGCCACGAGGTTGTGCGCTTGGTACGCGATGAGACTCGAGGCACCCTGGGCACTTCCGTCGGCACCACTGTGAAGTGGAATCCCATCGCGGGTGACGCATCCGGGATTCCCGGGGGTGCCCTGGACGGTGTGGATGCCGTCGTCCATCTGGCCGGTGCCGGAGTGGGCGACAAGCGGTGGAACGACAACTACAAGCGCATCATTCGAGACTCCCGCGTGCTCAGCACCAAGACCCTCGCTGATGCAATCTCTAGCAGTGACCACAAGCCGCGAGTGTTCGTCAGTGGCTCGGCGATCGGTTTTTACGGCGACACCGGCGACATTGCTGTGGATGAAACAGCCCAGCATGGACAGGGATTCCTCACTGATGTCGTGGTCGCCTGGGAACAATCAGCCGATGCCGCTCGCAGCGCGGGTGTGCGAGTGGTTCACCCGCGAACAGGCTTGGTGATGAGCAAGCATGGCGGCGCCTGGCAGCGGATGCTTCCGCTATTCAAAGCGGGCTTGGGCGGCACGCTCGGAAACGGCAAGCAGTGGTGGTCGTGGATAAGTCTGCGCGATGAAGTCCGCGCGTTGGAGCACCTCATCACCTCTGACCTTCACGGACCCGTGAACCTCGTCTCCCCTGCACCTGCAACCAATCGAGACGTCACCAAAGCAATGGCCAAAGCGCTGCACCGCCCGGCGCTGATGCCTGCCCCCGCCTTCGCACTCAAAGCCGTCCTCGGTGAGTTCTCTGTGGAGGTTCTGGGTAGCCAGCGGGTTTTGCCGACTGCGTTGCAGCGCTCCGGCTTCCAGTGGCTTGATTCAACCCTGCCCCAAGCGCTGACCACGCTACTCGCGGAGTAACCCCCCCTTCAACACGTAGTGGGGGCGCTACTCAGATAGCCTTGGTGTGACCTGGAATGGATGTGAAATCTCGTGAAGGCCCTGATTATCGGAGCCGGTGGAGTTGGCAGCGCAATTGCGAATATCGCTTCGCGCAGGCAGTTCTTAACCCAAGTGGTTATCGCTGATTACGACAAGGCGAAAGCAGATGCCGCTGTTGCGCGCCTGGATGGTGACACCCGGTTCAGCGCCGACAGAGTGGATGCCAGCGATGTCGCTGCGATTGAAGAGCTCCTGCGGGCTCATCGACCAGATGTCGTCATCAACGCTGTTGACCCTCGTTTCGTGATGCCGATTTTCCTGGCCTGCGAGTACGAAGAGATCAACTACATCGACATGGCAATGA
>RFTO01000165.1 GCA_009923375.1 Actinomycetota bacterium
CATAAAGTCGTCTTGTTATGGCCACCACCTCCCCGCGCAGCAAGAAGCAGGTTGACCCTGGCGCATACGACGCAGCCCAACTCATCGTGCTGGAGGGGCTAGAAGCTGTCCGCAAGCGCCCAGGCATGTACATCGGATCCACCGATGGCCGCGGCTTTATGCACTGCCTTTGGGAAGTAGTCGACAACGCGGTCGATGAAGCCCTAGGCGGCCACTGCACGAAGGTCACAGTTGTGTTGTACCCAGACTCATCGGTTGAGGTCATCGACAACGGACGCGGCATCCCCGTGGACGTTGAGAAGCGAACCAAGCTGTCCGGTGTGGAAGTCGTCTTCACCAAACTCCATGCCGGAGGCAAGTTCGGTGGCGGTTCTTACTCCGCATCCGGTGGGTTACACGGAGTGGGCGCGAGCGTGGTCAACGCCTTGAGCAGTCGCCTGGATGTATCCGTCGCCCGAGCGGGGAAGATCCATTCCGCATCGTTCCGTCGAGGTGCCACAGGTGTCTTCGATGGAGAAGGTCCGGACGCGTCGTTTAGCAAGGCCAATGGATTGCGTGTCACCGGCAAGGCAAAGCCGGGATTCACTGGCACGACTGTGCGGTGGTGGGCTGACCGCCAGATATTCCTGCCCGATGCGGGATTGGACATGGAAGCCCTGCACGCCCGCCTGCGGCAGACATCATTCCTTGTCCCTGGGCTGACCCTCGAACTCGATGACCGTCGCGGGTCTGCGCCCGAGATCACTACGTACCTACACAAGGGCGGAATCTCCGAATATTGCGAGTTCCTCGCCACAGAGGAAGCAGTCTCGCCGGTTATTCGCCTACGCGGCCACGGCGCATTTAACGAGACAGTGCCAGTGCTGGATGAAGCTGGGCATATGTCGCCCACCGATGTTCATCGCGATGTGGACGTGGATATTGCTGTGCGGTGGGGGAACGGCTACGACTCAACGTTGGTGTCCTTCGTGAACATCATCTCCACTGGCAAGGGTGGCACGCATGTCGCTGGATTCGAGCGCGCTTTGACCAAAACTGTGAACGAGGTCTTGCGAAGTACAAGGACCTTGAAGGCAAGTGAAGACGCTGTGACAAAGGACGACATCTGCGAAGGACTGACAGCCGTTGTCACCGTGCGCTTTGCAGAGCCGCAGTTCGAGGGACAGACCAAGGAAGTACTCGGCACCTCGGCGATCACGCGGATCGTCTCCACTGTGGTGAGCAAGGAGCTCGCACATTGGTTCGCAAACCCGCCACGCGGTGAGAAGGTCGCAGCCAAGCTCGTCCTGGACAAGATTGCCAATGCCGCCAGAGCACGACTTGCCGCACGGCAAAGCCGTGACCTGCAACGTCGTAAGACTGCGCTGGGAACCTCGGCATTGCCAGCGAAATTGCGGGATTGCCAAACGGACGACGTATCTCGCAGTGAGTTGTTTATCGTCGAGGGTGACAGTGCTTTGGGAACCGCGAAGGATGCGCGTTACTCGAACTATCAAGCGCTGTTGCCCATTCGCGGAAAGATCCTGAATGTGCAGAAGTCGAGTGCGGCCGACACTTTGAAGAATGTCGAATGCGCATCAATCATCCAGGTGATTGGCGCTGGCGCCGGTCGCGAGTGCGATGCGACGCAGTCGCGTTACGGAAAGATCATTGTCATGAGTGATGCGGATGTGGACGGTGCGCATATCCGTTGCCTTCTGCTGACCTTGATCCACCGTTATCTTCGCCCACTGCTAGAAGCCGGGATGGTGTACGCCGCAGTTCCTCCCTTGCATCGAATTGAGATGGCTGGCTCGGGTGGCAAAAAGCCCGAGGTGACTTACACCTATAGCGATGCCGAGTTGCAAGCGACACTCACACGAATCGAGGCTGAGGGCAAGCGCTGGAAGGATCCGATTCAGCGTTACAAGGGTCTCGGTGAGATGGATGCCCGCCAACTGCGAGAGACCACGATGGACCCCGCCTCCCGTCAGCTTCGGCGCATCACAGTGGCCGATGCGACGGAGGCATCAGGTGTGTTCGATTTGCTCATGGGTAGCGAGGTGCCCCCACGCAAGGATTTCATCGTCTCTGGTGCCCGCTTACTTGATCGCTCCCAAATCGACGCCTAAACCGCGCTGCTCTTTTCTCACAGACGCAGGGTCGCCACGCAGAATGGGTACCCATCGATGCCTTGACTAGGTGGCTCTTTACTGCTGACTGATGTCGCTGTTCAGCAGTGGGTACCGACAATGCAGCCCCAGTTGTGGCGATGGCTACTGAGCGTTGCGAACTGCCTGCGGAATACCGCCGGTGCCGTAATTGTCAGGTGACATTTCGTGCACGATGACTGTCACCTTCTCAACTGGAATTTCCAGCGCGCTTGCCGTGGCCGTCGACACCTGTTCAATTAACGCGTGACGCTTTGCTGGGTCGCGGCCTTCGAGTAGATGAATATGAATCGTTGGCATGGTGTCTCCTCAGCCTGATGAGTGTCCGGGGAATACGTGGGCATCAGGGTTGATGTACACGACTGCGTTGTTTACGGCAGTGGCTGCTTCACCGAAGCCGACGCTAATCAGCGCTACCTTGCCGTCGTAAGCGGCCATATCGCCGGCGGCGAAAACACGAGGCACATTCGACTCCATCCTGCGGTCGACGGCAACCTTCCGGCCCTCGATCTGCACGCCCCAGTTCGCGATCGGGCCGAGGTCGGCCACAAATCCCAATGCTGCGATACACGCGTCTGCTTTCGCAACGGTGGTAGTGCCGTCCGCGTGCTTCAACTCAATGCTGGCAAGTGCCCCGCTGGAGCCGCCGTCGGAATCTTTCAGGGCGGTGACCTCGGCCGGTGCGATGATCGGAACACCAAGGGATTTCACGAGCTCGACGCTGCTGGC
>RFTO01000166.1 GCA_009923375.1 Actinomycetota bacterium
GCTCTAGCAGCGCACCCTGACGCCACCTCTGTCGCCGACCCTCGCGGAACATTTGGCCCCGCGCCGACTTTGCTCACCGGATTGCTGCAGATGGCGCGCACCGGCGCACTCGACTCGGCCCTTGCCGAGGCGGATGGCAGCATGTCCATGGATTACACGAAACGCCTGCTGTTCCTCGGCGACAGCGGCTCCTACTTCCCCGACCTCGGTGCCGCACGGCAACTCGGCGGCGACCAATGGGGCATGACGAATGAACCTGGTGCCTACCCTGGCCAACCCTGGTTGATCTTCGTATCTGTGTGGTACCAGATTGACCCGTTCCGCAGTTCGGAGAATGCGGACATCCAGATTCTGGCGCTGGTGGCGGTCTTAGGTTTGGTGCTGACTCTCGTTCCGGTGATTCCGGGGCTTCGAAGAATCCCCATGTGGATTCCGCTGCACCGAGTGATCTGGCGCAAGTGGTATCAGAAACATCCATCGACGATGTGATGCCGCGAACTGTGGGCGCGGAGGGTCTCGAACCCCCGACCTACGGTGTGTAAAACCGTTGCTCTACCGCTGAGCTACACGCCCTGACATGAGTGGCGAACTTACCAATCACCATCGGTGCTGCGCGTCAGGTGCTCCCATCGCCTCACATTCTGGGCCCGAGATTCGAGCAACGAGAGCATTTTGTCGACCGTCTCACTGCCAGCGAGTAGCGCTGTCGGCGGCTCGTCCATCTCACTGACCTCGATGATCAGCGACGCTAACTTCTCGGGATCGCCTTTTTGTGTGTGGTTGAGCGCGGTGTGAGCGGTTTTGAATTGGGCCCAGCGCTCCGCGTATTCCGGCAGCGTGCCGGCGGCAGAGGAGTAGCGCATGGATGACTCATCCCATATGTCGGTGCGAAAGAACCCGGGCGAGATACACACCACTTTCACGCCGATGACCGGCATCTCATCGGCAAGTGCTTGCGACCACCCTTCAATGACGAACTTCGATGGGTTGTAGGCACCACGAGCAAATCCGGCCTGGAAGGCGGCGTAGGAAGACATGTTCACGATCAACCCGGAGCGCTGCTGACGCATCACTGCTGCAACGGCCTTCGTCACAGCGAACACCCCGAAAACATTCACCTCGAATTGATCACGCAACTCGTTCAAGGATGTCTCTTCGAAGATTCCAATGTGGCCGTAACCCGCGTTGTTCACCAGCACATCGATGCGACCGAAGCGCACCAACGCCGCTTCCACCGCTGTGCCGATCTGCGACTCGTCTGCAACGTCCATCGGCACTGCGAGCAAGTTGGGCAAGTCACCGTGTCGAGCCCTGATCGGCCCCGCGTCACGCGAGGTGGCGACCACGTTCTCACCTGCATCAAGCAGCTGCGCGACGAGCGCCGCGCCGATTCCGCGAGATGCCCCAGTGATCAACCAGACGCGGGCCATCAGTTACTCGTCAGAGTGCTGCGAGTGCAGCGCGGTAATCGTCAGTTGAGCGAGCATCGCCCAACCCGTTCACCACAGACCAGCGGATGACACCGTCGGCGTCGATGAGGAAGGTTCCGCGCAAAGCGCAGCCGAAATCTGCATTGAAAACACCGTATGCGGATGCGGTTGCACCGTGAGGCCAGAAGTCGGAGAGCACCGGGTAGGTGAATCCTTCACCGGTGGCCCACTCCTTCAAGGTGAAAGGTGAATCGCAGGTGATGGCGACGGTCTGCACTGCGTCATTCGTGAACTCGGCCTGGCTGTCACGCAACTCGCACAACTCCGTTGTGCAGGTGCCAGTGAATGCGAAGGGGATGAACGTCAGCAACACGGCCTTGCCGCGGAACTCCGAAAGGGAGCGCGCGACTCCGTGCTGATCCTTCAACGAGAAATCTGGTGCGAGGGTGCCGATGTCAAGAGTCATGTGCAGCAGATTACTTGCGCGAGGCGCGAGGTGAGACGAGCCGGGTGCCCTGCCAGTTGCGCGAGGCGCTCATGGTGGAAGTTGGTTGCAGCCCTGCAGTGCGTGCGGCATCCTCGATGTCGCTCGGCTCGATATGGCCGGAGCGACCTGGCTTCGGTGTGAGCAGGAGCACCACCCCTTGTTCGGCCAGCGGCGTCAAAGAATCCACAAGGCCGTCGACCAAGTCTCCGTCCTCATCGCGCCACCACAACACGGAGAGGTCGACAACTTCGTCGGTGTCCTCGCCAACAATGGCGGTGCCAGCTGCATCTGCGATGGCATCCACAAGTTCACCATCGCAGTCGTCGTCGTAACCGAGTTCCTGAATCACCATGTCGCTGACAATTTCCAGCTTGGCGATCAGAGCCGCGTACTCAGTGGCGGCGCCTGTTGTGCTCACTTCCCTACCTCTCCCCGACCTTCCTCTGCTCGCATACCTGCCTGACAGGCAGGAAAGTAGGGTCGTATTGCACCGAATGTCAGCGCAGATTGCAACTCGCCCGCCCGTGTCCCCGCCGCAACCTCTCGGCCGTGCCTGCGAGACAATGGTCTAGTTAAGGAAAGGACGGGCCTGTCGTGACTATGACGCCGGACCGCGTGGAGAACGCGGCGCAACTCCCCACCCAGTATGTGGACATCGACCCACTTGAGACCATCGAGTGGAGTGAATCGCTCGCGGCGGTCATCGAAAACGCTGGTCCCGCCCGCGCGCGCTTCCTGATTCTGGAGATGCTGCGCCAGTCCGCCGCCCGTGGTTTGGACGTGCCGCGCTTGGTCACGACCGACTACCTCAACACGATCGCCCCGATCGACCAGCCGGCATACCCAGGCGACCGCGAAATTGAGGATCGCCTGCGCTCTTACCTGCGCTGGAATGCCGCGGTCATGGTTCACCGCGCCCAGCGTCCGGGCGTTGGTGTCGGTGGCCACATCTCC
>RFTO01000167.1 GCA_009923375.1 Actinomycetota bacterium
CTCGGTCATGATTTCAATGTACTGCGCATACACGCCACACGCAGGCTCGGTAGCCTTGGGGTTTCATAGCCAGCCCAGGAGGACCCAGTGACTGCCCAAGCCGATGAGCGCGAGGTTTACGACCACAACGCGATCCAGGCGAAGTGGCTCCCGCTGTGGGATGAGCTCGCCCCGTTCCGCAGCGGCGACCCGAGCGACCCGCGGCCGAAGAAGTACGTCCTGGACATGTTCCCCTACCCCTCCGGCGACCTGCACATGGGCCACGCCGAGGCCTACGCGCTCGGCGATGTGCTGGCTCGTTACTGGGTGTTGCGTGGATACAACGTGATGCACCCGATCGGTTGGGATGCCTTCGGCCTGCCGGCCGAGAACGCTGCGATCAAGCGGGGCGAGAACCCGCGCGAGTGGACTTATGCGAACATCGAGCAGCAGAAGTCGTCGATGAGGCGTTACGCCTGCTCATTCGACTGGGACCGCGTGCTCAACACCTGCGACCCGGAGTATTACCGCTGGAACCAGTGGTTGTTCCTGCAGATGTTCAAGAAGGGCCTGGCCTACCGCAAGGACGGCGCAGTCAACTGGTGCCCGTCGTGCCAAACGGTGCTCGCCAATGAGCAAGTGGTCGGCGGAGAGTGCGAGCGCTGCGACGGTCCGGTGACCAAGCGCAAGCTGAACCAGTGGTATCTGCGAATCACCGATTACACGCAACGCTTGCTCGACGACATGGACCAGCTTGAAGACGGCTGGCCGAACAAGGTGCTGCTCATGCAGCGCAACTGGATCGGCAAATCCACCGGCGCCCAGGTGCGCTTCGAGGTGGAGGGTCGCGAGGAGCCCATCACCGTTTACACGACTCGTCCGGACACGTTATTCGGCGCGACGTTCATGATCCTCGCCGCTGACGGCGAGTTGGCTGCGGAGTTGGCTGCTGGCACATCCGCGGCCGATGAGTTGGCTGCTTATGTGGAGCAGATGAAGGCTTCCACCGACATCGAGCGCCAGGCGACCGACCGGCCCAAGACGGGCGTTTTCCTGCAGCGCTATGCCACCAACCCCGTCACCGGCGAGCGCATCCCGATGTGGGCGAGTGATTACGTGCTGGCCGATTACGGCACCGGCGCGGTCATGGCTGTGCCTGCGCATGACCAACGCGACCTTGACTTCGCGATCAAATTCGATCTGCCTGTGCGTCTCGTGGTGGAAAGCGATGAGGACCCGAAGGCCACCGGCGTGGCAGTGGCCGATGACGGCCTGCACATTAATTCCGGCCCCTTGGACGGAATGAACCAAGAGGATGCGATCGCCACGATCCTGGAGGTGCTCGGTCAGCGCGGCACCGGCGAATACGCCGAGAACTTCCGCCTGCGCGACTGGCTCATCTCGCGTCAGCGTTACTGGGGCACGCCGATCCCGATCATCCACTGCGAGGCCTGCGGTGAGGTGGCTGTGCCGGAAGACCAGCTGCCGGTGCGCCTGCCGGAGTTGTCGGGCGATCAGTTACGCCCGCAAGGGGTGTCGCCACTTGCTGCCGCCGAAGACTGGGTCAATGTGCCCTGCTCGCAGTGTGGCGCAGCAGCCAAGCGCGATGCCGACACGATGGACACCTTCTTCGATTCTTCGTGGTATTTCCTGCGCTTCCTGAACCCGCATGACGACACGCAAGCCTTCGATCCCGAGCTGGCAAAGCAGTGGCTGCCAGTGGATCAATATGTCGGCGGTGTCACGCACGCGATCTTGCACTTGCTTTACGCCCGCTTCATCACCAAGGTCCTTCACGATCTCGGCCACTTGAACTTCACTGAGCCGTTCACCCGGTTGCTGAACCAGGGCATGGTGGTGATGAACGGATCGGCGATGAGCAAGAGCCGCGGCAACATCGTGCGTCTGTCGGATGAGCTGGATGAGAACGGCGTGGATTCGGTGAGACTCACCATGGTCTTCGCCGGACCACCTGAGGACGATGTCGACTGGGCCGATGTCTCACCCTCTGGTGCTCGCAAGTTCCTGGCGCGCGTGTGGCGACTTGCCGGTGATGTGTCGAGTGCGCCGGATGCTGACGCAGCCGGCGGCGATGTGCCGCTGCGCAAGGTCACTCACAAGATTGTGCACGAGTGCGCACAAGCCGTGGAGAGTTACCGCTTCAACGTGGTCGTTGCCCGAGTCATGGAGTTGGTCAACGCCGCACGCAAGGCGATCGACTCCGGCTGCGGTCCTGCCGACCCTGCGGTTCGCGAAGCCGCGGAAGCCGCCGCGATCATCCTCTCGATGGTCGCCCCCTACACGGCAGAGGACATGTGGGAGCGTCTCGGCCATGCGCCGTCTGTGATGCGCGCTAGCTGGCCGCAGGTTGATCCAGCACTGCTCGTGGCCGATGCGGTCACCTGCGTGATCCAGATCAACGGAAAACTGCGGGATAACTTCGAGGTCTCGCCGGATATCAGCGAGGCCGAGTTGCAGGAGATCGCCATGGCCCGGCCCGCAGTGCAAACCGCGCTGGCAGGCGGGGAGTTGAAGCGCGTGATCGTCAGGGCGCCGAAACTCGTCAACGTCGTGATCGCGTAGTCGAACACCCAGCGCTTCCATCCACTTACCGAACGCAACATCGAGGACACTAGAGCGATCATGAGCGAGCAGTCATCCGGGCAACACGACCCCGCAGGGCAGGCATCGGCCGGCACTGTGGCCGTCGTGACGGATTCCACTGCGAGTTTGCCGGCTGAGATGATCGCGAAATACGGGATCACCGTGGTGCCGGTCTGCGTCATCATCGGAGACACGTCTTACGACGAGGGCGCGGGAATCACGCCGGCGAAGGTGGCCGCGCAGTTGGTGGCAGGGGCGAAGGTCAGTACCTCGCGACCGAGCCCCG
>RFTO01000168.1 GCA_009923375.1 Actinomycetota bacterium
GCCACGCGACTGCGGAATTCGGTTACGACTTCGGACTCTGATGCCCGGTGCCGTGATGCCACGTATTGCAAACTCGCGACGAATGGTGGCCACGATGAGGTGTGATGAATCTGTTGGTAACTCGCCTGCACCTTCGCCGCTGACGATCACATGATCTTTGTCGCCGCGGATTTCTACCAACACTTCGTCGAAGAGCTGTAACGCCAATCCAAGGGCGTCAAACCCCGCTCCTAGATTCGCCGACGTTGCTGGGACTCTGACTGACACCCCAGTGGTGGTCAAGCCCAAAGGCTTTTGCTTGGGCATAACCGATCACAAGCCCAGCGCAGATGCCGCCGAAGCAGCGTTGGAAACCTGGGTTGGCTCACTTGCGTGTTGCAGCGCCCATTGGACATCCTTCAAGCCATGCCCCGTCACCGTGACGACGATTCGCGCGTCCTTGGGGACCCGTCCTTGCTCGGCGAGAGCAAAAAGTCCTGCTACACCGGCAGCCGAAGCAGGTTCGACGAACACCCCTTCGGTAGCGGAGAGGAATCGGTGCGCGGCGAGGATTTGCTCATCGGTGACCGCCTCGATGATGCCATCGGATTCGTCTCGAGCAGCCAAGGCCTGCGTCGCCGATGCAGGATCGCCGATGCGGATGGCCGTGGCAATGGTGTCTGGGTTGTCGATGCGATGCCCGAGCACCAGTGGCGCCGCACCGGCAGCTTGAAATCCCCACATCCGCGGGCGCCGCTGTGAACGACTGAGAGTGTGGAACTCGCAATATCCGGCCCAATAGGCGGTGATATTCCCTGCATTGCCAACTGGCAGCACATGAATATCGGGGGCATCGCCGAGGGCGTCGATCACCTCGAAAGCGGCTGTCTTCTGTCCAGCGATTCGATACGGATTAACCGAGTTCACCACCGCAATCGGGTAATCGCGACCGAGGTCGCGCACCACGTTAAGAGCGTCATCGAATGAGCCTTGCACCTGCAGGATCTGCGCGCCATGTGCGATGGCCTGTGCGATCTTTCCCTCCGCGACCTTGCCCTGCGGCACGATGACTGCGCACGCCATCCCCGCTTTCGCTGCGTATGCCGAAGCGCTGGCACTGGTGTTGCCCGTTGATGCGCATACCATCGCTCGCATGTCGGCCTCGGCCGCTTTGGAAACAGCCAAGGTCATGCCGCGATCTTTGAATGATCCGGTGGGATTGCCTGCCTCAACCTTGAGCCACACATCACAACTGAGTTCAAAGGACAGCGCACATGCATAAATCAATGGGGTGCCACCCTCCCCCAAGGTCACAACCGGCGTGGTTGCCGTGACCGGCAAGAACTCGCGGTATTCCTCAATCACACCCCGCCACTGATGTGCCATCAGCCCTCCACTCTCATGACGCCCACAATGCTTCGAACGGCTGGCAATGACCGAAGTGTCTCCACAGTTCGAGACAGTGCCGCATCGGTTGCGATGTGAGTGCGCAACACCAAACTGGCGTTGTCGGCTGCACCATCTTGGCGTACGACTTGAATGGACACGCCGTTGTCGGCAAAAGCGGTGGCAACAGTCGCGAGCACTCCTGGCTCATCCGCAACCTGCACATTGACGTAATAACTTGTTCGTCCTTCGCCAAGTTCGCGGGTGGCGAGGTCTGCGTATGGGGTGACAGAGAATCCGCGTGAACCACTTGCAATGTTGCGGGCGACAGTGACGAGGTCACCTACAACGGCACTTGCAGTGGGGTTGCCACCAGCGCCGCGGCCATAGAACATGACATCGCCGGCCGCGCGAGCTGACACGAACACAGCGTTGAATGGACCGCGCACACTTGCGAGAGGGTGGTCTGCCGGAATCAAAGTGGGATGCACGCGCACGACGACACCCGCTTCGTCTGGAGTGAGTTCGGCAACAGCAAGCAGTTTGATGGCAAACCCCATTGCTTTGGCTGCTTCGATGTCCTGAATAGACACATTCTCAATGCCCTCAACACTCACCCGACTCACATCGATGTCGGCATGGAAGGCAAGTCTGGCGAGAATGATCGCCTTTGCTGCGGAGTCCTGGCCACTGACATCTGCGGTTGGATCCGCCTCGGCGTAGCCAAGTGCTTGGGCCTGCGCGAGCGCTTCTGCGTACGACAAATTCTCATCAGTCATCTGCGTGAGGATGAAGTTTGTCGTGCCGTTCACAATGCCGAGCACCTTGGTGATGTGGTCGCCGACAAAGGATTCACGCAACGGTCGCAGCAGTGGGATTGCACCGGCAACCGCACCTTCGTAATAGAGGTCTGCTCCAGAGTTGTCAGCAAGTTTGTGCAGGGCCACACCTTCGGCTGCGATGAGTGCCTTGTTTGCAGTCACCACACTTGCGCCACGCGCCAGTGCAGCGCGAACCACATCAGCCGCATCGGTGGTGCCACCCATGAGTTCAATAACAATGTCGACATCATCACGACTTGCCAGGCCAACGACATCGGTGGTCACGAGTGCAGGATTGATTCCCGGGCGCGACTTTGATGCATCCCGCACCCCAACACCGACCAACTCAATCGGGCGACCCACCCGCGACTGCAAGTCTGCTGCGTGAGCGGCGAGTTGCTCAATCACCGATGCGCCGACGATGCCTGCGCCAATCACGGCAACGCGAATGGGGGTGTGTTCAGTCATGGTTCACCGCTGTATCTAGGAGGAATAGGTCATCAATTGTCTCGCGACGCAGGAGCACGCGGGAGATTCCATTGCGTACGGCAACAACTGCTGGTCGTGGCATGGAGTTGTAGTTGGAAGCCATGGAACGGCAGTATGCGCCGGTGGCAGCCACTGCGAGCAAATCGCCGGGCGCAGTGTC
>RFTO01000169.1 GCA_009923375.1 Actinomycetota bacterium
CAAGGTTCACGTACACGCCCCGATGGAGTGGTTCTGGAGTGGCAGCAAATCGGCGTGACGGATCTGCTGCATGACCCGCAGCTCCCCTTCTTCGTTCAGTGGGGTGGGAAATCCGAGGATCACCCATCGTTGCCAGCGCCAGCAGGGATTCAACTTGAGGCTTTGGAGATTTGCGGTGATCGTGATCGCATCAGTGAGTGGCTCGGAGCGCCGATTGAGTTGGCACTCGACGGAGTTCAGGTTATTTGGGCTGATGCGGACGAGCCAGGCTTGGTCGCTGTGCACATCGCCACGCCACATGGCACCGTCCGCATCGATTGAGGTGCGCGAGTAAGACCCTTACCGGCGAATCATCGTGGTGATGACCGCAGCTGACGCCGTCGCCTGAACTGAGTCCACACTCATCTCCCCCAAGGTAGCGTGGATAGTGCCGCTCACCTGACGGGTGACGCTGGTGGTGGACAGTGTTGGAGTGTTGGCAACTAGTGCCTGTTGGAACTTGTCAGCGGTTCTCGACATAGTGAGCGTCAACGGCACGCGAACGACACTTGAATCAATCTTTCGATATTCATCGACGAGCACCCGATAGCGGTTGATGTGAACGGTCACCACAGGGATGGAAACGGACCCTTTCGAAAGATCCGGCTGCCAGACCTGACGAGGAAGCCCGGACTCACTCACTGATACATCTGTCTCCACACATCCTCCAAGGTCGCAAAAGCGGCGCCACAGTTGGATCTCGGCACGGTTACTGTGACGCAATTGTCGGCGGCCCTGAAATGTGACTGTGTGATCGAACGTCACAGTCCCTTGCCAGTCGGTATCCGATGAAGCCTTCACAGATGCGTAGATGCTGTGTTGCGTTTCCACCACTGGTTTGACTGCGGGCACCTGCGCCCTGGCTGTTGACAGTTGAGAGTGATGGCCTACCGGGCGGCTCGGAGCAGCATGTGCTGCCGGCACCTGGGATATCAGCGAAGCAACTACTGTCAGCGTGAGGGTCAATGTGCGTGTCGGGGCGATCATGAGGACTCCTTCGTCGGGGAAGACTGCCAAGCAACCGTGTGCCAGCGCAGACTGCAGGAGTGACCCGAGTGCCTGCTGGTTTACGAGCGTGGTTGTGTACGAACTGACCAGCAAAACCCGGTTGTGGAGGGGTCCGGCTGCGTGAGTGCGGTACCTTCCCTGCTGTGGAGCACCGGTGGCTTAGTCCCGAGCAGCAACGAGCGTGGCGCAGGTTTATCGCTGCTGTCCAACTACTCCCCCATGACCTTGACCACGACATGCGAAAGAGCTTCGACTTGAGCATGCACGAGTACTGGGTCTTGGCGATGTTGTCTGAGCACGAAGATCGATCTATGCGGATGCAGGAGTTGGCACGCCGCTCAACCTCCACCGCATCGCGCCTGTCCCACACGATTTCCCGTCTCATCGAACGGGGGCTGGTTGTCAAAGAGCGCGAGGGGCAAGACAAACGCGGCCAGCGGGCGATTCTCACTGATGCCGGCTTTGACCTCATCGTCAAAGCAGCCCCGCGACATGCAGACATGGTGCTACAACTGATATTCGACTCTTTAACAGATGAGCAAGTGGCTCAGATGTCGCAGATCTTCGATCAGGTGCTAGAACGACTCGATCCCAGCGGCGAGCGGTCCCCCGGCGGACGGATTTAGTTCGCTTCGGCAGTGAGTGTGAAGGCGGTGCCGGCGCCATTGGTCGTGAAGACCGTCACTTCGTAAGTGCCCGCGCTTGGGAGCGTTCCTGACCATTGCGACGTCTTGGTTGCCTCATCCACCACATTTGTGGCGGCAGCCACACCTGTGGATCGCAACGAGATGTACACATCGTTGTGAGCCGAGGTGACACCCACAGAAACCGATTGGCCGGCGGAAGCTTCGAAGGAGTAGCGCCGAGACTCGTGGTACGCGACAGTGCCAGATGCGGAAGTCGGCTTAGAGACCAGCGCCCGCCAGGCCGGCATCGTCTTCACCGATGCGACGGGCTTGTATGGACCATCGCTGCCAGTGATGAGCATCAAAGGCGGCTCAACGGTTTGCATACCAAAGGCAACCAAGCGGAAATGGGTCTGCCTGACCTTAGTGGTGCTGGGATCGGAGAACGTGACACCAATTTGTCCTTTTAGCGCCGCCATGCGTTCAATTTGCACATCGAGTCCGAGCGGGAACACCGCGCTGCGACGCGACGCGCCAGAGGTATCCGTGGCAAGTAAATACACCTGCGTGGCTCCGTCACCAGGGGTGACATTCAGGATGCCTACCGCACCGACTGTCTCGCCGCCGAGGGCTCCCGACACATGAATATCTTGCACAACTGCAGACCAAGGTTTGCCATTAAGTGTGCTGTCTTGTCGACCGTTGACCAACGTGACGGTGTCATCTGGCGCTCCTGGCAGGCCCACCTGCAAGTCACGCAGGAGCTGCAGTGCTTGTGGCACGACCGCAGCTGTGCCCGATTGCGCCGTGGATGAGTCACCCGTGCCACCGCACGCAGTGACGACGAGCGTCATCGCAGCAGCGGCCATGAGCGCGACTGCCCGTCTGGCTATGCGACGACCACCGCCTACTGGCGAGTTGACTGGGACTTCGGATGCAAAGGAGGCGTGTGGTGCGAACATGGTCAGATTTAACCATGTGCTGCCAACGCAGGGGATGAGGAAATCGAGCCGCAGGCGGCGCCGACCCTACGTTGCTTTGTACGACTTCGAGGTATATGAATGTTCAACTAACTCTGCGACCTGCGGGCCTGCGCGGATGGGGCCCTGGATGACAAC
>RFTO01000170.1 GCA_009923375.1 Actinomycetota bacterium
CGCACGTATCGGCGCAGGTGCGATTATTGACGGCAGCGTCATCATGGATGGGGCGGATGTTGGTGTGGGTGCCCAGGTGACGCGCAGCATCGTGGGTGCGGGTGCACACATCGGCGCGGCAACAATCTTGGTCGAAGCGGTTATCGGCAACCACGCACGTATCGGCGCGGGTAACGAGCTGTTGAGCGGTGTTCGGGTGTGGCCAGAGGTCACTATCAGCGAGACTGCTGTGCGCTTCTCCTCCGACGCATAGTTCGGTTGCGCAATGCAGGAAGCGCTCGTGCGCAAGGTTTGCCCAGCATGGGACTCCATGGGTGTGATGAATCTCGACTACATGTTCGCAGCAGTCAGACACGGGCCAGCAGACCCAACTTTCCATCGCCACATGGGCGTGCTGTGGCGGGCATTCAATAGCCCTTTTGGGCCGGTCACAATGCGCCTGACCCGTGCGCAGCAATCCACGGATGCACAGGTACTGGACTCAGCAACAAGGGACTCAGCAACAAGGGACTCAGCAACAAGGGACTCAGCAACAAGGGACTCAGCAACAAGGGACTCAGCAACAAGGGATTCAGCAATACGGCACCCAGCGGCACTGGGTGTTACGGCTTACGCATGGGGACCCGGAGCGAATTGGGCGATGGAGAAGTTGCCGTCCATGCTGGCAGACCAGGCCGACGCAACGGACTTTGATCCAAGTTCAGTTGCCACCGGCGCACACTCACCTCGACTACGCGAGCGAGCAGTGCGCCTTTCACTGCAATGGCGACCTGCGGCGGTGGCACCGCTAGTTGACCACCTTGTCGCGAGTGTGCTCGAGCAACGCGTGACAGCACTTGAGGCCCACAGGTCGTGGGCCGGATTGGTTCATCAGTTCGGGCATCGCGCCCCGGGCCCAAGCGATATGCCGCCTGGACTTCGTGTGCCGCCGGCGCCAGACCAGTGGCGGCGTATCCCTTCATGGCAGTGGCATCAGGTCGGTGTCGACCCCAAGCGAGCCGACACGATCATGCGAGCCGTCTCGCGAATCGGTGAACGCGAACCAGCGGACGCAGTCGAGAGCCACATCCGGTCGCTCGCCTCGGTGGCTGGAATTGGCGTGTGGACGCTCGCGCTGCTTCGCCAGGCAGTATTGGGCGACCCAGACGCAGTTCAATTCGGTGACTTTCACACCTGCCATGACGTCGTCTACGCGTTAACGGGGGAGCACCGCGCGTCCGATGAACGCTTGGCGGAGGTGCTCGCGCCGTGGTTTGGTCAGCGATATCGGGTCGTGCGCTTGGTTGAGCTTGCAGGTGTAAGCGCCCCCCGACGAGGGCCGCGATTATCACCGCTGGATCACCGACGCTGGTGACATGCCCAGCGACACCCAGGGTTCTCGCGACTGCAGCCGCCTATCGCATATGAGAAAGAACCGTGATTGGAGCGGTCCGCAGGGGCCATTTTCTTGCTTTCAACACGCTTGAAAGCCTGCTAAATCCGACATACACGACTTGCGGCCAAAAAACAACTCGATAGGGGGGTTGACGCGGGGTAAACAACAACGATGTAATTTCGTCCCGGAAGCGAACGCTCCTCGCGGGACTTCCGGGTGAATGCCAGTATCGATTCCCCGAACCCGTGCCGGCCCAGAGCCGATAGACACGCGTAAGGCAGGCAGACCCATGACCGCTGACTACCGCACTGATGAATCGCTGGCATTGATGGGCGAGGATGAAGGACTTCAGTGGCAGTCGCAGGCTCTTTGTGCTCAGACCGATCCTGAGGCGTTCTTTCCCGAGAAGGGCGGCTCAACCCGCGAGGCCAAACGAGTGTGTTTGTCCTGCGATGTCAGGGTCGATTGCCTTGAGTACGCACTTCTCAATGACGAGCGCTTTGGCATCTGGGGCGGTCTCTCCGAGCGCGAACGACGCCGTCTGAAGAAGCAAGCGGGTTAGTTCGTCCGTAGCGACTGCATCCACGGGAGCCGCGTCACGCTCCTAGGCTTGTCTTCATGACCACCAGACCAGAGCTCGACGAGGGCCAGTCGCCCACTGTCGCAGCGCTTCTGGTGACTCATAACGGTGCTCGTTGGTTGCCCACTCTCCTTTCCACTCTCCCCGCCGCGTTGAATGCGGCCCCGAGCGTTGCTGACGTTGAACCCAGTGCGCAGCCCGATCTCGATGAAGAATCCGCACTTTGGGCAGCCGCATCAGTCACCTCTCACCTGGTTGTCCCCGGTCGCGTGGTCCTACTTGCAGTTGACACTGGCTCCACTGACACCTCGGTGCCCCTTGTGCAGGCGGCTGGGTTCACTGTCCTCTCGGCACCATCGGCAACTCCCTTCGGCCGCGCCGTTGCCATGGCCGTTGCACATATCGCTGAACATCACCCCGATGTGCAATGGCTGTGGCTCCTTCACGATGACTGCGCCGCTGATGAGGGCGCGTTGCCGCAGATGTTGTCCATCGCGGTAAATGAACGCGCAGATGTTGTTGGACCAAAAGTGCACAACTGGAGTGGTCCTCGCATCATTGTGGAGCGAGGCATCCGCCTCAGCGGGAGCGGACGGCGTTTTTACGGTGTAGACCGAGGAGAGCTCGACCAAGGTCAGTATGACCACTTAGGTGGTGAGCCGGTTCTCGCAGTCGGCACCGCCGGGATGCTGGTGTCTGTAGCAGCCTGGAGCGCACTCAACGGCTTCGATCCGGCCTTGACCACCTCGGCGGATGACATCGATTTCTGTCGGCGC
>RFTO01000018.1 GCA_009923375.1 Actinomycetota bacterium
CGCATGGAGCGCGAATTTGTACTCAATGAACCAGAGATGCTATTCCTGGCTGGCTATCTGCGCCGGCTTACATCATCGGATCCCGCAGTTGCGGTGAGGTTAGATGCACAGGGTGCAGTCATCGGCATCGCTTGTGCGTTTGTCGATCCCTTTATTGCCTTCATTGCACTGCCACTGGCTGCCAACTGTGATGAGCCGATAACTGCAGTGGTCGCTGCCGGTCGCTTGCGAGATGTCATCGGAGACGTTCGCAAACGCACCGGCGCCACCGCGATCCGGTTGCCAGATGAGGTCGATATACCCGCGGCGTTGCTGAACCTGCCACCCAAAGATGGATGGCAGCCGGCATTTAGGGCAGTGGCAGGCGATCTCAGTGCAAAAGTTGATGAGCAGATCTCCGCAGCGCAGGCGCGAGCGGAGTTGCTGCCGCGGGCTTTACAACCAGCTGTCTTGCGTGAAGCCTGGCATCAACCGGACTGGTCGTCACTGCCTCGAGGCGTGCTACACATCGCCCGGGAACTCGGATTCCTCAACCTTGCGCAAGCACCAGTCGCTGCGTCGACCAACGGGCCGTGGAAGCGATTGATGACCCCGATGGGTCAGGTGTTCGCCCGAGCCGACGATGGCATCGCGCGACTCTCCGTTGTACGCAGTAGGTAACCCCTGCTCAGCTAAGTGAGAACCAAGCGCACGTCTCGCCGGGGATCTGCGCGTCGGTTAGTGGCTGACTGGCGACGAGCAGCTCGCTATCGGGCCGGTCAACGGGGTCTGTGCCGATGACAAGCACCACCAGTGCTCGATTACCGGCGCCACCGTGCTCGCTGACCAGCACATCGCTGCGTCCTGGGGCGATTGCTTCGGCGATGTCATCGCGCCAGATGAAGTCAGTCTCGCCGAATGCTTCGTGAGACTTGCGGGCATGCACCGCCGTTCGGATCAACTCCAGCATCGAGTCAGCGCGACCCTGCTGCTCCTGCACTGATAGCGCTCCCCAAGCCGAAGGCTGTGGCAACCAGGATTGCGTGGATCCATCCGGTCCGAAGCCGTAAGCAGGCGCCTCATTGCGCCAAGGCATCGGCACCCGGCAGCCGTCACGTCCGACCACCTTGCCCTCGGTGCGGAACCACACAGGATCTTGGCGGAACTGCGGCGGCAGGTCGACCACTTCAAACAGGCCCAGCTCCTGGCCGTTGTAGAGGTAGGCCGAACCAGGCAGGGAAAGCATGTAAATGTTGGCCGCTCGTGCACGACGCGTTCCGACAACTCGTTGCTCAGGTGTTAGCACAGCGAGCCTGCGCAAAGCATCATCGGCACTCTCGTTCTCATCGCCATCGCCGCTGCTCTTGGGCAACTCCACTCCCGCGAAGCGAGTCACAACTCGCGGAACATCGTGGTTCTCCAACACCCACGTGGTGGGTGCACCAACGGCCTTATCGTGCAGCAGTGCTTCGTTGATGCGCTCGCGAAGATCCAGCGCATCCCATTTGGCGCCGACATGTCCAAAGTTGAAGGCAAGGTGCAATTCATCGTGTTGCAGGTATTTCGCCCGACGCTGCGCAGTGTCCACCCATACTTCACCGACGAATGCACGCATGGGTTCGTATTCGTTCGCAACTCTGCGCCAGGCGCGATAGATCTCGTGCACGCCATCTTGATCCCAGTGAGGTAGCGGCTCGAAGTCGATGATCTCCCCACCCGCAGAGCGCTTCGCGCGGTCGGCATGCTGCGGGTAATCGGGATAGCCTGCAGCCTTCACTAGCCCATGTGAGACATCGATGCGGAATCCATCCACACCGCGGTCGAACCAGAATCGAAGGGTGTCCTCGAATTCCTTATGCACATCGGGATGATCCCAATTCAGATCCGGCTGCGATGAGTCGAAGATGTGTAGGTACCAGTAGCCGCTGTCGGTTCCGTCCGCGTTCTTAACCGGCGACCACGCATTACCACCGAACACAGAGCGCCAGTTGTTCGGCGGCAATTCGTGATTGACACCCTTACCCAGAACGCAGTGATAGCGGGCCCAAGCAGGGCTTCCTGGCTCGGTGGTGAGGGCCTCCTTAAACCAACGGTGCTCCCACGATGAGTGGTTAGGTACAACGTCAATGATGACCTTCAGACCGTAACTGTGGCAATCCGCGATAAGTGCTTCAACTTCCGCCATGTCGCCGAAGACGGGATCGATGTCTCGGTAGTCGATGACGTCATAACCGCCGTCGAGTAGTGGCGAGGTAAAGAATGGGTTGAACCAAATCGCATCGACACCCAAGTGCGCCAGGTAGGCCAGCCTTGACCGGACCCCGCGCAAATCGCCAGCGCCATCGCCGTTGCTGTCGGCGAAGGAGCGTGGGTAGATCTCATAAACAACCGCGTGTCGCCACCAGTCGTTGCTGTGATCGTCGGCGTGCACTCGGTGATCGAGTTCGCCGGCGGGGGAGTACTGCTGAGGGACTTCGGTGATGACACCGTCGATGAACTCTGACATAACGCGAAAGCCTGTCACATCCGCGCGCGCTCACATGTAATGCAACGCCCCACGCGACTTGTTTCCCAGAGGAGTCAAGTAGTCATCCAAGGCGAAAGATCGTGCAAGCGGTTTCATGACGCAACCGCAGAGTTGTGTGTGATGTCGACGGTCATGACATCACACACAGCAACGCGAACTCAAACGCCGAGGAGTCCGAGCATCGGACGCACAGATGCGGACCTGATCGCCAGTTGAAGCGAATTCGTCGAGGGGTGGCAGGCAAACGCTTAGCGTGGCAACACGTCGCACTTGCGGCGCATGGTCTTGATGGGAGGTGCGTCATGAGCGCATTACGGGTGCCTATCACAGGCACGAATGGGATCGAATGTCCGCGTTGCACCACATTGTTGTTTGTCGATACTGGGCAGGCAGAGACGATGTGCTCGTGTGGATTCACCGGTTCGACGGTGTATTTGTTGGAGACGGATTACCTTCGTGCAGGTCTGCCAGGCTGGCAGGCTCGCTTGGAGGAACTTGACGCTGCGATCGCGGCGGGCAAACGGCCGCCAGCGGGCTATGTGCCGATGAACAAAGTCCTTGATGTGCGCCGTCGACAGATCCCCATCAGCCCCGAACTCGCAGAGCCAGCACGACGTCTGGACCCGCCGCCTACGAGGTGATTTTGGCCGTCGGGGCCTTCCTCTTAGTCGCTGGCATCGCGGCATACAGCCTGATCTTGGGCGTGGCCGCATGGGCGCGTAAACGCGACCTCAACACCGGCGTGTGGTTGGCTCCAGCGTTATTGATTGCGCTGATCCCATCGGCCAGTGAGGCACTTCGTACCTCTCCAGGTGTTCGCTTCTATGTGGTTCTCGGCGTCTCGGTGGCGATGCTCATTGCAGGTGTGTTCACGAACATGCTGGCGTTACTGCTTACGGGAACTGTCGGCGTTGTGCTTGTCGCCATCCAACCCATCACCGACCCGGGGCACTCGATTCCGATGTGGGTGTCTTTTGTGGGCGCTGGCGCCGTCCTAGTGTTCATCGGGGCAATGTTCGAGCGGTTGCGCAGACAAACGGGCTCGCAGCAACGTTTGGCGCAGACATTGCGCTGACGGCAAGCGTCATGCACTCGCTGGAGTTGATCACGCGGGTGCATGACTTTCGTTCAACGAACGATTGAACAGACTCATCGCGAGGTTTCAGAATTCATCGAACGTGTTAGTCATCGCGTGCGCGGACGCTTCCAAGTACGCCCAGAGCTGTGCGGCATCTGCTTCAACGACGTTGTGTTGTGAGGTTGTCGACTCCCACGCCCGACGGGCGCATCCCAGCCAGCTGTCTCTCGCGGCGCTGTCAATGGGGAACTCGGCGTGACGCATTCGCAGACGCGGATGTCCCCGCTCTTTCGAGTAGGTCGTCGGTCCACCCCAATATTGCTGCAGGAACAGTTGGAAGCGGCGTTGCGCTGGAGCAAGGTCTGCCTCCGGGTACATCGCCCGCAGCGCTGGGACTTGTTCCACCCCTAGGTAAAACTCTCTGGCGAAATCCTCGAAGAAAGCTTCTCCGCCAAAGCGCTCAAAGACCCCCGGTTCAATCGGGCTGAAGTTGTCGCTGGCTGGTTGCCCCATTAGCGCGCACTCGGACCTTGTGAACGGTTTCGTACGCGGGCGATATCTCCATTGCGCACCCACACGATGGATTGATCGGGTGCTTGAAGCCGGGTGGTACGAAGTCCAACCTCGACGACCTGTCCCGTAACGCCGTCGATATCCACCTCGTCCCCGACACCAAACTGGTCCTCAATCACAATCACAATGCCAGCGAAGTAATCCTTGACCAGAGACTGCGCGCCAAAGCCCACTGCGACGCCGACGATGCCAGCGCTTGCGAGCAGCGGTGCGATGTTCACGCCCGTCATTTCCAAAACGATGAGCAGTGTTGTCGCCCAGACCACCAAAGCCGCCGTGCTGCGAAGCAACTGCCCAACGGAGGTGGACCGTTGTAGGCGTCGGGTGCTTTCCGCTACAGCATCGCCGCGCCGGCCGGAAGGTCGTACCCGCGACATGGCAGCGGTTGAGCGATTGATGAGGCGGCGCAGCACCACATGGGCGGTGAACCCCACGAGAAGTGCCAGCACGACGTGCAGAGGCTTGCCAACCAGCATGTGCAGCCATTGCTCGCGGGTCATAGTGGCATCCCTCACACTCGGTGAATCTGTCTGCGAATTCGCACTTCGGAGTAACTGTAAGGCGGCCCGAAGAAGCCCTAGAGTTCGACACTGTGGAGAACGAGATTACGTACCCGTCATCCCCGGTGGATCGGGTACTCGCCGAATTAGCTGACGCCTACGGTGTTGCCACCGAGTACGTCTCAGCCACGGGGGAGACCCGCTTCGTCGCACAGGAAGTCATCCTCAAAGTCTTGCTCGCACTCGATGTGAATGTCGCCGATGCCGCAGGTGGTGTCGACCTTGACAAATGTGCCAGTGCCTTAGCGGCTCGCCAGTTAAGTGCGTGGCGTCAAACCATCCCACCGGTATACGTCACTCGCATCGAGCGAAGCGGTGATGGGGATCGTGACATGTGGGTCCATGTCCCGCGTGGGTTCGCCGTCACGGTTCAGGTGCGTCTCGAGGACGACACAGTCGTCGGCCCACTTCCCGAACTCGGAGGTGACGGCGAGTTTGACCTCGATGGAACCACCATCATCGAATTCTGGGTGCGCTTACCTCAGCAGCTTCCGCTTGGCTGGCACACGATCGAGGTCCTCGATTCTGCAGGGGCGATACACGCAAGTTCGCCGCTGGTGTGTGTGCCGACCGCAGCTGCGGTGCCTTCCAAAGTGTGCAACTTCGATGGCTCGCTGCGTCGAACGTGGGGAGTGATGACCCAGGTCTATGCGATGCGTTCGGCGCAATCGTGGGGTCAAGGCGACATCAAGGACATCGGATTACTCGGGCAATGGGCCGGGCAGAAACACGCAGATTGGATTCTGATCAATCCGCTGCACGCAGGTTCACCAGTCAGTCCGATCGCACCATCGCCGTATCTGCCCGTCACTCGACGATTCCCTAGCCCGTTCTATCTGCGAGTTGATGATGTGCCGGGCTGGAGCAGCATTGATCCTGCTGCTGCCGCGGCGCTCACCTCGCAGATTGATGCGCTGAAGGCGAAGAACACCACGGCTGAGCTGCTTGATCGCGATGAGGTGTGGGCAGTCAAGGATGAAGCGCTAACTGCGGTCTACGCCGCTGGCTTATCGCCAGCTGATGCCGAAGCTTTCGATGCTTTTCGTATCGAACAAGGCAAGGGACTTGAAGATTTCGCTTTATGGTGCGCCTTGGTTGAGGAGCGTGTTCACCAGGGATGGGCGTCAGATCGAACTGTCGACCCCTTTGCCAGTGACTACCCGATTGATCTTCCACCGGTGGCATCGGCCGAATCAGAATCAGCTCGCATCCGCTTAGCCGACCGCATCGGCTATCACTGTTGGTTGCAGTGGTGCGTGGATGAGCAACTGCGCGAAGCGCAAGCCGATGCCTCTGCCGCCGGCATGGGCGTGGGCATCGTCCACGACCTAGCCGTCGGCGTGCACCCTGATGGTGCTGATGCATGGGCTTTATCAGGCGTGCTCGCCAAGAACATTGAGGTTGGTGCACCGCCGGACATCTTCAACCAAATTGGCCAGACCTGGTCGCAACCGCCGTGGCGGCCGGATGCCCTAGCGGCCGCGGGCTTCATTCCGTTTCGGGACATGCTGCGGACGATTCTTCGTCATGCTGGCGGAGTCCGCATTGACCACATTCTTGGGTTGTTCCGGTTGTGGTGGATTCCGACAGGGATGCCTCCTTACGCCGGCACATACGTGCGCTTTGACCACGAGGCGTTACTTGGCATCCTTGCTTTGGAGGCCCAGCGTGCGGGTGCGATCGTCATCGGCGAGGACCTCGGCACGGTTGAGCCCTGGGTCCAGGGCGTACTTCGCGAGCGCGGCTTACTCGGCTGCAACATTGCGTGGTTTGAGACGGACGGCCCCAATCCCCGTGAGGCATCGCACTGGCGCGATTTCGTCCTCGGCTCCGTGACCGTGCACGACCTGCCGCCTACACGCGGTTACATCCGCGGCGAGGCAGTGCGAATCCGCGCTGATCTTGGCCTGTTGACCACGCCAGTTGAACAGGCATGGGAGGGGTTCCATCGGGAATGGAGCACATGGCAGGACTTCCTGCGTTCCCGAGGCTATCTGCAGGCGCAGGATTGGGGCAGGCCGACGGAGGATGAGTGGATCGAGGCGATGCATCGGTTCCTGGCCGCTACCCCATCGCGAATGTTGGGTGTCGCACTGGTCGACTTGGTCGGAGATGTAAGGGCGCAGAACCAGCCGGGTACCGACATGGAATACCCGAACTGGCGCGTGCCGCTGTGCGATGAGAACGGCACAGCCGTGTTGCTGGAGGAGTTGGCTGGTTCACAGCGCGCTGACCGCCTGGTTGCCACAGTCCTGTCGTAATTCTTCGTCAGCCATGCACGAGTCCCTTCGCCACTTGGGTTTCACGCAGCGAGCTAAGGCTTGAATGCGCGACGTCACCTTTGCGGCGGGGCTAATCTGCTGACACGACCCACGGGCTCGCAGTGAGTCGCAGATGCGGTCGCTACGGTGCTCCTATGAGAAACCGCGCCCGCCGAATCACTAGCGCCGTCATCATCGCCTCGCCGATGCTCGCCACCGCCACACCGGTGTTCGCAGCCGGCCGCGATGGAGAGGAACCCGGTGACTCGCTAAGCCTTATCTCCGCCATCGGCCTGTTCGTCGGCATTCCCGCGGCAGTTATCGGTTTGCTCTACTTCATCGCCTATGTCCCCAAGCGCAAATCGAGCAATGAGGTCGCAACCCGCGACTGAGCGAGTGAGCAAGTAATCGTCCCGTCCCGCAAAAGCAATCGAGGCGGGCAGCCAAGATGGCCACCCGCCTCGAAGGCATCTAACGTTCAAGCATCACGCGTTAGCGAACACCTTGTCCGCATCCTTGGTCTGGCAACGCAGGGCGCGCTCGAGGCGGTCCCTGTTCTCTGCCGTGTAACGCTTCAGCGCGGTGTGAAGTTCCTTGCCGGCAAAGGCTGTGACCTTGTCCAGCACTGACTGCTCGACGAAGATCGACGGGAATGTTCCCACTGAGGTCACCATCGCCAGCGACTCCGCGCGGTGCGTGAACACACCTTCGATTTCGGCGAAGTACTTGTCGATGTAAGGACGCAACAAATCCAGCTGGTCGATGTGCCAGAAGCCGGTGAGGTAGGAGCGAACTGCGGAGTTCGTGACCTTCTCATCGTTGTAAATCGCATCCCATGCCGCTGCCTTCGCCGCTGCATTCGGCTTGCGAGTGCGCACGGTGATTGCTGCATCCTGTCCGTTGGATGTCGGATCCTTCGCTAGGTAGGCGTCGATCTCAGCATCTGTGACCATGTCTAGCGCGGCCAGTGCGCCCATGAGGTGCCAACCCAACTCGGTGTCGATCGGCAAACCCTCGAGGGTGATCGTGCCGTCGAGCACGTCGCGGATGTATTGCGCCTGCTCCTTGGTGCGCAGGTTGGAGGCGTAAGCCTTGACAACCTGCAACTGGGTGCTGGAGCCGGCTGCGGCGCGGTCGATGCCGGCGCGCAGCAGGGCCACGAAGCGGTCGCGGTAACCATCGCGGTTCGCCGGTGCGCTGTAGGTGTTGATGCCGGTCGCGAGGTTACGCAAAGCTGCCTCGATGGCACTCTCATTCGTCTCGAACGGCAGTGCCGACTCAACTAGCGTGAGGTAGTCGCCCATGCCCATTTGTGCATCGCGAGTCATGTCCCATGACGCGCTCCACAGCAGTGCGCGGGCCAGCGGGTCCTGGACCTTGCCAAGTGACGTGGTTGTGGTCTTCGCCGAATCAGCGTCAAGGCGGATTTTGGTGAAGGTGTAGTCGCCATCGTTAAGCAGCAGCAAGTCGGCAACTGGCTGCCCCTTGAGTGCTTCGATAACGGTGCGGTCGCCGCCGATGTTGACAACATCAAAGCCGGTGCGCACAAGGTTGCCAGAAGCGTCCTTGGTGTAGCGGCCGATGCCCATGACGTGGTCGCGCAGGACAGCTGGCAGTCCAGCCGGGTCGCGGGCAGGTTCCTGCACCACCGTGACCGACTCGTACGTCCCATCGGCAGCGACGGCCACCTCGGGGCGGATTGTGTTGACGCCAGGGGTCTGCAGCCAGTCCTTGGTCCAAGCCTTCAGGTCGCGGCCGCTGGTGAGCTCAAGCTCTGCGAGCAGGTCGGCCAAAGTGGCGTTGCCCCATGAGTGCTTGTGCAGGTAATTCGTCACGCCGGCGTTGAACTCATCCTGACCAACGAACTGCGCCAGCTGGCGTAGCACCGAAGCACCCTTGGCGTAGGAGATGCCATCGAAGTTGGCGCGCACCGAGTCGAGATCTGGCACATCGCCCTGGATTGGGTGGGTGGATGGCAACTGATCGGCTGTGTAGCCCCAGGTCTTGCGCAGAGCGTTGAACTCAACCCACGACTCTTCGGAGAACTTGTCGCCGCTGGACATGGCGTAGTAGCACGCGAACTCGGCGAATGACTCGTTGAGCCACAAGTCATCCCACCACTCCATGGTGACGAGGTTGCCGAACCACATGTGCGCCATCTCGTGGAGGATGACCAAGCAGCGCCAGATGTACATCGTCTTGGGGACAGCGCCGCGGTAGATCGTCAGGTCTTCGTTGAAGGTCACGCAACCGGCGTTCTCCATCGCACCCGCGTTGAACTGCGGCACGACGATCTGGTCGTATTTTTCGAACGGGTAAGGCGTGTTGAAGGTCCGCTCGAAGAACTCGAAACCATCCTTGGTGTCGCGGAAGATGTCGGCAGCCTCAAGGTATTGCAGCATCGACTTGCGGCAGAAGATTCCCAGCGGGATGGTGCCGAACTGGCCGGTGTAGGAGTCCTCGACCTTGGCGTACGGGCCACCGATAAGGGCGGTGATGTACGTCGACATCTTCTTTGTGGCGGGGAAGTTCCACGTGGAGAAGCCTTCGCGGGCGGCGACAGGGGCCGGCGCCGGTGCGTTGGAGACGATCTCCCAGTGAGCGGGCGCCGTCACATTGAACGTGTAGGTCGCCTTCATGTCAGGCTGGTCGAAGCATGCGAACATGCGGCGCGCATCGGCTTCCTCGAACTGCGTGTAGAGGTACACCTCGCCATCGGCGTGGTCGACCAAGCGGTGCAGGCCGACGCCGGTGGTGTTGTAGTCGTTGGTGGCCTTGATGACGAGTGTGTTGCTCGTCGCAAGGTTGGGAAGTGTCACCCGGAAGCCGTCGTATAGCGCTGCGGCGTCGAGGGTCTCACCGTTGAGCACAAGCTCGGAGACCGCGCCAGGCTGCGCAATGAGGTCGATCCAGGAGGTGGTGCCCGCAGTCGTCGCACTGAAGGTCACCGTCGTGGTGGTCCAGTAGTGCGAGTCGGAGTCGGGCTTATCGGTCGTGAGGTCGAGATCGACCACATAAGAGTCGACGGTGAGCAGCGCAGCGCGGGCCGCAGCCTCGTCGCGGGTGATATTCGAGGTAGCCATAGTGGGGGAGTCTTACAGATAGCGGGGCCGAGGGCGAGCGGTGGGCTCAGACGCTTGGCAGGGTTTGAATCAGGATGTTGCCACTAACCGATTGGGAGCTCAGAGAGACCGATGCTTCCGCGCTTGTGGTGCGACTGCTGGTCGCTGGTGAGGGCGCAGCCCCGAATATGCGGCTATCCACCGAAGGTGCGCTCTGCAGCGATTCGTCGAGGGCGATAGTGCTGCGCAAGCGGCCTGACACGCTCTTGGCGTCGACAGATACCGGCAGACCCGGCGTGACGTTGATCTCGATGCTGCCGCTGACTGTTTTGGCGAAAACGGATGCCGGGACTGCGATGCATGTGGAGATAGACCCGGAGACCGTCTTGATGTCGATGGCGCCGTGAACGGCCCCGGTCTTGACCGATCCGGACACTGATGTCGCTTCCAGTGAGCCGAGAACATCGAGCACTTCGATGGCACCAGAAGTGGTCTTGAGCTGAGCACTCCCGTGCACGAGCCCGGAACGCAGATAGCCGGAAACGGATTTAAGTTCAGTTCGGCCGGTCACGGCCGCACTGGAATCGATGTCGCCGGATATCGATGAGAGATTCACGCTGGTCCCCTCCGGGACCTCGAGGTGCACATCGACGCTGTTGTTTGCCTTCGCGTTCTGAATGCCGTGCTTGAACACCCAGAAAAGAGTGAGCACGCCGCGGTTTACCGATTGGCCGTCGCGGCCGACATTTATATCGACGTCCGCAACCGAGCCAACTGTCGAGAATTCGATCTGGGCCTCATCGACCAACGTCTGCGCCTCCGGGGAGTGCGCGGTCAGGGTAACCCGACATTGTGATGATGCCGATGCGGTAACCGTGACATCCCCGGAGATGTGCTTCAGGCGAATGGTCAGTGGCCGGTCAATCTCGAAGGCCTCGTGGCGAGGTGTTGTGGTCATGGTTCAGCTCCGTCCGTATCCGCGCAGCTGATTGCGCGTTGGGTGTGTGGGTGTGGTGACGTTCATGCGCGGGTGTGAGACCTCGCGGTCGAGGGCGCGGGAAATCCAAGTGTTGACGGACATGCCATCAGCCGCCGCCGCGGCACTGATGAGATCTTTCAAGGTTTCGCTGATGCGAAGGGAGATGCGAGCATCGGCATTGTTGCTAGGGGCCACCTCAGATTCGCGCTCGTGTGAAGGGGGCACATCCATCGCGAAGAACATGTCATCGCCAACTAGGCGAAGGTCGATGTGGCCGGGCAAGTCGGGTAGGTCGTTGAGGTCTGCTGATATCTCAGCGAGCAACCCCATGAGACGGGCACGAAGCATCGGCTGCCAGACGCGGGAAATCCGCTCGAGTGGTTCCTGCACGGCGGCATCCGCAATTGCAGCAACGGACGCCAGGTCCTCCGCGAAGCCGACTTCCCAATCTGACATCTTCATAGTGTCACTATAACATCACAGTGATGTCATGTGAAGAACGGCAACCGCACTGAATTCGCCCTGCCGATGCTTTCGCGTCGCTGATGGGGCACTGGTCAGGGATCAAGTCCTTGGCGCGGCGGCACAAAGGCAGAGCTGCGGGCTTGGCCGCGCCCGAAGTCAAGCGGATTACTCGAACGTCGGTCGGACTTCGCGGCTGCGCTTGAGCTCGTAGAAGCCAGGGGTTGCGGCGCACAGCAGCACTCCATCCCAGAGCTTGCCTGCTGCTTCACCGCGGGGGATGGGCGTGATGACCGGGCCGAAGAAGGCGATGAGCCCGTCTGGGCCGGGCACGTGGACCACCGGGGTGCCGACATCTGAGCCCACCGGAGTCATCCCCTCAAGGTGGCTGGCTTTCAAAGCATCGTCGTAATCCGTCGAGGTTGCCGCTGCTGCCAGCTCGGCGGGTAAACCCGCAGCTGCCAGCGCCTCGGGGATGACAGTTACGTCGGCGAGCTCGCGTTTGCCGTTGTGATAGCGCATTCCTAACTCGGTGTACAAGCGGTCCACGGCCTCTGCGCCGGCCAACTGCTCGGCCGCGATGCACACGCGCACCGGTCCGTAGGCGAGCTTCATCCGCTCGACGTACTGCTCGGGCAACTCGCGACCCTCATTCAGGACAGCCAGGCTCATCACTCGGTAAGTGATCTGCACATCGCGCACCTGCTCAACTTCCTTCAGCCAGCGGGAGGTGATCCAAGCCCAAGGACAGGAGGGGTCAAAGAACATGAGTGCCGAAGTCGTCATGTTCCGCAGACTAGCGGCACAGCTGCTTACCTGCGCGGCAACACAATCGGGGTGCCATCAGGGCCGGCGAAGATCTCGATGTTGTCGTTAAAGGCGTGAGCGAGGTGCTCGCCGGCGAACACCTGGGCAGCACTGCCTTGGTCGACCACCCGACCGTGGTTCATGACCACGAAGTCTTGTGCATACATCGCCGCCAAAGTGATGTCGTGCATCGTGCACAGCACCGTGGTTCCGTGCTCTTTTCGCTGTCGGTCAATCACGTTCAAGATGGCCGGTTGCCGATGCAAATCCAGGGCGCTAGTCGGCTCATCGAGCACCAACACCGGCGCCTGCTGACTAATCGCCCTGGCGATCGCCGCGCGCTGTACTTCGCCGCCGGAGAGGGATGTGAGCATCCGATACTGCAGTGACTCCAGCTCCAACTGCTCAAGAGCATCGTCAACCACAGCTCGATTCGAGTCGCGCGATCCCCGTGAGTTGTCATGAGGGAAACGTCCCAATTCCACGTACTC
>RFTO01000171.1 GCA_009923375.1 Actinomycetota bacterium
GAAACTGAGAACCCGTGGCCGAGGATCGGCGTCGGGGCGATGCACTTAAGTCGCTCGCACTATTCCGATGCCGACGAACTAGGTGCACGAGCATCGGTTTTACACGCGGCATTCGATGCTGGTTTAACGGTTGTCGACACCGCAGACATCTACGCACCCGATGACGAGAATGTTGGACACAATGAGCGCATCGTGGGCGAGGCTGTGCGCACATGGTCCGGCGGCCGCGAGCAGCTGTTCCTGTTGACGAAGAACGGCCTGCGCCGCGAGGGCGGCAACTGGTGGCGCGACAGCTCTCCGCAGTGGTTGATGCACGCCGCGCAGCGTTCATGTGAAGCGCTCGGGATGGTGCCTGATTGCATCGCTGTGCATCGGGTTAACCGTGAGCAGTCGTGGACTGAATGCGTTGAAGGTTTGATGGCCGCTCGCGACGCTGGCTACACACGCTCAATTGGATTGTCGAATGTGACTCTCGAGGAGCTGAATCACGCCTGGGAAGTTTCGGGCGGCAGCATCGTTGTTGTTGAGAACGAGTATTCGCCGCGGATGCGCGATGGCTACGACGTTCTGGTGCGCTGCGCCGAACTCGGAATCGTCTACCTTCCGTGGAGTCCTCTCGGCGGGGGCGATGAGGCAGCACAGCTTGGAGACATCTACCCGAATTTTGAGCTTGTGGCGACGCGTCACGACAGCACGGCTCAGGCGGTTGCCCTTGCATGGTTGGCTCAACTCGCCCAGGGCGTCATCCCTATCCCAGGCTTCAGTCGGATCTCCTCTGTTGAGGCTGTTCGACCTGCGCTCGACTTGAGACTCAGCGATGAGGACATGCGCCTGCTGACATCGACTCCTGCTGGCTCTGGTTCGGTGTTCCCGGGACTTTAAGCGTCTTCTGGATTTCCCGCCAACAAAATCCACTGCCGCGAGTAGTCGTAGCGAATGGTGAGTTCACTCTGCCAGAAGTCCTCAAGGCGAGCGATTTCTAGATTTTCTCGGCAATCGGCGCGGAGGACACTCAAGCCGTCGCTCACAAAGCTTGCCACGGTAACCGCAACACAGTCCGTCTCGAGTTGAAACACAACACCGACATCGACGACAAACTCGAATTGAGCCGTCGAGGCCTCGGTGCACCTAACAGAGTCTCTTAGTAGCCATATCGCGCGGATTTTTTCTCCGCGACCTTGAAAGTACGCTTTACCCGCCGCCACTGCAGTGATGAATCCAGCAGGAGGACTCTCGACTTTCAATTCCGGGTATTCCGTCGACTCCCCCTCAAAGTTTCGAGGAATCATTTCTACAAAGAAGCGCAGATTTGACGACTCGGTAGCGACAAATAACTCGGTCCAGGAGAAATTTGGCTGTGGCATTTTTGTTCCACCTATGCCCGTCCATCTTTGCCCTAGGTTTGCAACAAGTGCATCGGTGCTGCTAGGGGGTAGGCATTGCAAAATTCGTTTCATCACTGTTCCTTCTCAAAGTGGATTTTATGCGGTGTTAAGTAATCTCGTGCCAAGATTCCTGGTGATATTTGGATCGCAGGGCTTCCTGACCCGCTGGCGGGCCGCCAAGATATGTGCGTTCCATCTTCAAACGACACCCGTTTGCCGGATTTCCCAGGCATAGTTTCAGAAATCCCTCCTTTCGCCAACAGCTCATAAAGTTTCATCGACTGCTTCATGGGCTCCCGATTCAACATTTGCCTAGCACTAGTCGGACGCCGTCCGGGCGCCCCGAATTTACCTGTGGTGGTATCAAATTCGAATGTGGACTTAGCTGCTTTGAGATTCTCTATGAACGCTTCACCACTACTTGGGAAATGGGTGTTGCTTCCACCTCTGCCTCCCCCCATCAGGTTGCTGCGAGGTTGTGTGCGCGGCTGATATCTGTCGGGATGTTGATGATGTCCGCCGTATTGCCGATGGCCGCACGAAGTCTTCCAGGGAGCCGCCCGTAGATTATGAATTGTGCTGGCTCGATTCGCTCAGTCATCTGCTCGATTCCTTCGGACAGCCGGGCTATGCCATCCTTGGTGAGCAGGCTTTGGGTGGAAATTGCGATGCAGGAACGACTCGGCAACCCATCGAGGAGTACTTCGAGTTCCATGGTTGACGTCCATCGCAGATTTGGTATCGCTTTTATTCCGTGGTGTTGGAAGTAGGCTGCGCATGCCCGACTGAGCCATGCTGATAGAAGTCGCTGATGAGATGGCATTTCGTCGTACATCGAGAAATCTGGTGCGATCACAGCCGCATGCTCCGCGGCTAACTGGAGCCACCGCTGGGGAGCCAGCAGCATGTACCGCAGCCTGCGGTCTCCGACGTAGCCGTGCATGAGTGCCCGATTTCTGGATTCTCGGGGCAGAGGCCTCGTGAAAGCGGCCGCCGCGGTGATCGTCTTGTCGATCAGGACACGCTGGAGAACCGGTAGCTTCTCAGGGCCAGCGAAGGGCATCGGCGGGAGCGTCTGCTGCTGGGAAGTTATCGCGCCGTTGGCCTTTCGGGCAAGTAGCCACTCGGCTAGAATCAAAACGTTCGATGTGGGGACCTGGAGGTTTTCATAGTCTCACTGGGGACACAGCTGAAACTGAGTCCTAGGCTTTGGCGGAACGGTTCTTTGTTCCGCCAAAGCCACCCCGGGCGGGTGAACGTGGTCATCCATTTCCTTCTCCTAAGCAATTATGTGAATCGCGGCGTGTACCGCATATGGCGTGGTAGTGGATTGCCCTGACTCTGC
>RFTO01000172.1 GCA_009923375.1 Actinomycetota bacterium
GCACGTTCGGCCGCAATTTTGGTAATCGCCGGATCGACTCCCCGTTCGAAGCGACGCGATGCCTCGGTCGAGAAACCGTGGCGTCGACACATACCCGCCACCGCAGAACCTTCGAAATGCGCCGCCTCCAAGATCACAGATCGCGTGGCGGCACTGATCTCGCTGTTGACGCCACCCATCACCCCTGCGAGCCCCAACACGCGCTCCTGGTCGGCGATAACAAGATCATCGATGTCGAGTGTTCGCTTTTGATGGTCGAGAGTTTCTAAAACTTCGCCAGCATTCGGCGCCCGCGCGACGAGTACGCCTGCCACCTGCTGCGCGTCGTAGGCATGTAACGGTTGTCCGAGTTCGAGCATTACGTAATTTGTGATGTCCACGACCACCGATACAGGGCGCAAACCCCCAGCGATCAGGCGGTTGCGCATCCATCGCGGAGTAGAAGCAGTGCAATCGACATCGCTCATGCTCGTGGCGACGAGCCTTGAACAGCGAGTGTCGTGGATCTGGGCGGGCACGCCGCCTTCTGAGGTGAATGCGTTGCTTGAATCAATGGCAAATGCAGGGTCACGAAAAGGCAGATTCATTGCCAGGGCGAGCTCTCTGGCCAAACCTCGGGCGCTCATCGCGTATCCGCGGTCGGGATTCACTGCGATGTCGAGGACTGGGTCGCCTAAACCGAGCACTGGAATGGCAATGTCCCCAATTTCGGCATCGGCAGTTGACAGCACGATGATGCCTGCGTGATCGTCACCTAAACCAAGCTCGCGTTCCGAGCACAACATCCCGTCGGAGATTTTCCCATAAGTCTCGCGGGCCACAATCGCGAAATTTCCAGGTAAGACCGCGCCGGGGATTGCCGCCACCACAACATCGCCCACTGTGAAATTGCGCGCACCACAAACGATTCCCCGAATGCCACCGTGCTCGAGGCCGACATCGACTTGGCAAAAGCGAATCGGCTTCTTGAACTCGGTTAACTCCTCAATAGCCATCACCTTGCCAATGACAAGCGATCCGGAAACATCGCTGCCAGGGGTCTCGATCGACTCAACTTCGAAACCCATCGAGATGAAAAGAGCTGCGATGTCTCGAGCGGGAGTGCTCGCCGGGATGTCTACGTACTCACGCAACCACGACATGCTCACCTTCACAGCACACCGCCCAGGAAATTCGTGCTGAACCGCATATCCCCTTCGATCACGTCACGCAGATCACGGACACCGTTGCGGAACATCAAAGCCCGCTCAATTCCCATACCGAAGGCAAAACCTGAGTAGCTGTCCGGATCAATGCCACAGGCACGAAGCACATTCGGATGAACCATTCCAGCGCCACCCCACTCGATCCAGCCCTCGCTCTTACATGTGCGGCAAAACGACTGCGGGTTATCGACACTTGCCCCGCGGCAGACAAAGCACTGCAGGTCCACTTCGGCGCTTGGCTCGGTGAACGGGAAGAAAGAAGGCCGCAGGCGTGTGGTCAGTCCGTCGCCAAACATGGCAGCGGCGAAATGATCTAGCGCTCCCTTGAGGTGAGCCATCGTCAACCCGCGATCGACGGCCAACCCCTCGATCTGATGAAAGAACGGCAAATGTGTGGCATCGAGCTCATCGGACCGAAAAACTCGCCCCGGGCAAGCGATGTATAGAGGTAACTCACCTTTGAGCATCTCGCGAATCTGGATTGGTGAGGTGTGGGTGCGCAGTAGCACCCCAGCATCTGCTGGCTCGATGAAGAATGTGTCCTGCATGCTGCGGGCTGGATGGTTGGCAGGCAAGTTGAGTGCATCGAAGTTGAACCACTCATGCTCAATTTCAGGACCCTCGGCAATACGCCATCCCATCGCCAGGAATATGTCCTCGATATGCGCCATCAGGAGGGACAACGGGTGCTGCGCACCCACTGGTCGGCGCTGTACTGGCACCGTGACATCAACGGCCTGCTCCACCAGGATGGCCGAATCACGCTCGATCAGTAGCTGGGCTTCTCTTTCATCGAGTGCTGACTTGACCACAGCGCGCGCTCGACCGACGCGCGCACCGGCGTCCGCCTTCGCTGCTGGCGGCAGTGCGCCAATCTCGCGGTTCGCCAAAGATAAGGGTGCTTTATCCCCTGCATGCGCCAAGCGCACCTGCTTTAAGTCGTCCAAGGTCGCTGCTGCCGAAATCGCTGCCACTGCGTCGTTAACAGCCGCCTCTACAGCTGCTGGGCGCAACACCGCGACCTCGACAGGGTCGTAGTTGGTGTTTGGGCCAGACATAGCACCTAAGTCTAGACGCGTGAACTGATTCGATCGCACAGGCACGAAGGGCGCCTAGCCCGGGCACTCGATAACGCGGAATGAATCAGGCTTCGGACATTGCGTCGACGTGGACCTTGCCCTGCGCTGCCAGGGCAGCGGCCCGAGCGTCGCGACGGGCCTGGACTTTTTTCGTCGCATCATCGATAACCGCTTGGTCAAGCGGCGCATTCGCCACCTTTGCAACCGGGTGTCGTGCGTCGATGTAACTCTGAAGCTCGGGGCCAGAAGTCCACGACGTGATAAGGCAGTAGCGCAACTCCGGCCCTGGGTGCCAGACCGCATGCCAGAGCCGCTGGGTATCAATGATGACCTGGGTGCCAGCGGGCAGCGGAATTCGTGTCTCGGTGGATGGGTCATCGCGATCCTCGCGCAAGATCATGACCGAGTCCGGGTTGTCTGTCAGGTTGAAGAACCCGCGGACGATA
>RFTO01000173.1 GCA_009923375.1 Actinomycetota bacterium
AATTGCGTCCGTGCCGAACTTGGTCGACACCCGCGCACCAATCGGCGGCGAAGCAGACTTTGTGGTGCTTGAGCATGTCGGCACACCGCGAGATTTCGCGGCGGAAGGTTTCGAGCCGAAGGATCACCTCGATCTGGGTGCCACGCTCAAGGCAATCGATGTGGAGCGCGGCGCGAAGGTGTCGGGCTCACGCTTCTATTACCTCACCGGCATCGGAGCCGAGCTCGAGTTCGCATTGGTCAACCACGCGATGGCGATGGCGCGCGCCAATGGATTCATCTCGGTTGTGCCACCCACACTCGTGCGCGCGGAGGCGATGGAGGGCACCGGCTTCCTCGGCCAGGCCGCGGAGAACGTCTACCACCTCGCGGACGACGACCTTTATCTCGTCGGCACCAGCGAGGTTCCCCTCGCGGCCTACCACATGGACGAAATCCTCGAGCGCGAGTCGCTGCCACGACGTTACGCCGGCTTCTCCCCTTGCTTCCGCCGCGAGGCAGGTTCCCACGGTAAAGATGTGCGCGGCATCATCCGCGTCCACTGGTTCGACAAGGTGGAGATGTTCTCCTTCGTCGCCGCTGGGGATGCAGAAGCCGAACACCAGCGCTTCTTGCAGTTCGAGAAGGATTACTTCGACTCCCTCGAGATTCCTTATCGCGTCATCGATACGGCTACGGGCGACCTTGGTTTAAGTGCAGCGCGTAAATTCGATATCGAAGCATGGGTTCCCACCCAAGGGGCATACCGAGAGGTAACGTCCACATCGAACTGCACCGAGTTCCAGGCGCGCCGCCTGCGCATCCGCACCCGCGATGAAGCCGGCTCCACTGAGCCAGTTGCAACAGTTAACGGCACGCTCGTCGCTGTACCGCGCACAATTGTCGTACTGCTGGAAAACCACCAGCAAGCCGACGGTTCCATCAAAGTGCCCGCCGCACTGCAGCCCTATCTCGATGGCCGCACGTTGCTGACACCGCCGGCGTGAACCACGAGGAGGCCACCATGACGGCCGCAACCCGAACAGTCGATCTCTCAGTCACCGGCATGACCTGTGCATCATGCGTGTCGCATGTGGAGAACGGGTTGTCATCCCTGCCGGGCGTGCAGGCATCGGTGGATCTCGTCACCTCGTCTGCGCGAGTGATCGCACCCGATGATGTGACCGACGCCGAATTGGTGAAGGCAGTTGAATCAACGGGCTACCAAGCAGAGGTAAAGGAATCAGCCTCGCAAGCGATCACTGCCGTGGAGCAGCGTGCGTTCGACCCCGACTTCTTGCGCAGGTTGTGGGTTGCGGTGCTTTTCGGTTTCCCTGTGGTTCTCATCGCGATGGTGCCCTCGCTGCAATTCCACAACTGGGAGCTCGTCAGCGCCTCGCTTTCGCTTCCAATCGTGGTGTGGGCTGCAGCACCTTTCCACCGCGTCGCATACAGGCAACTCATGCACGGCGCCTTCGGTATGGATGCACTCGTCTCCCTCGGCGTGCTCGCTTCGTGGATTGGCAGCACCGAGTGGTTGGTGTTGAAGGACCGCATCGGTGACGTTCATGTGTGGTACGAATCCGCTGCAGCAGTCACGGCTTTCGTGTTGCTCGGGCGGATGCTGGAACACCGTGCAACCCGTGAATCTGGCGCTGCAATCCGCGCGCTTCTGACTCTCGCCCCGCGCACTGCGCACCTGCGCGATTTATTCGGCGGTGTGCGCGATGTTGCGGTGGATGAGGTGCAGGTGGGAGACACCCTGCTTGTTAATCCTGGTGAGTCGTTCCCTGTGGACGCAACGGTTTACTCCGGCAACTCCGCTGTGGACGCCTCAATGATGACTGGTGAAAGCTTGCCCATCGATGTTGCGTATGGCTCGCCGGTTATCGCCGGCACAATCAACACCACCGGTGCACTCGTGGTGCGGGCAACGGCCATCGGTGCGCAGACCCGGCTTGCACAGATCGCTGAACTTGTCACCGCCGCACAATCGCGTAAAGCGGCTGTCCAACGTCTAGCAGACCGAATCTCCGGGGTGTTCGTGCCCGTTGTGCTGGCCATCGCCGCAGTCACCGCGATTGCCTGGTGCCTTGCTGGTGATTACGCCACTGCGTTCACCGCGGCGATCTCGGTGCTAGTGGTTGCGTGCCCCTGCGCATTAGGGCTCGCCACCCCGACCGCGCTGATTGCGGGCATCGGCCGCGGCGCCAGATCGGGAATCCTCATCTCCGGCGCCGAGGCACTTGAGCAAGCGCGCACGATCGACACCGTGCTGTTCGACAAAACCGGCACCATCACCCGCGGCAAGTTGACAGTCACGCAGATCCACACATTTGGGCGCGAACTCAACTGGGCTCATGTGTTCGCTGTGGCCTCCCGTAGCAGTCACCCTGTCAGCATGGCTGTCGCGACACATGCCAAGAAGCAAGGAGCCGACACCACCGTCGCAGCAACGGCAGTCTCCGAAGCTGCAGGCACTGGCATCTCAGGAACTGTCGATGGGCATGTCCTGCGCATCGGCAAACTCGAGTACACCGATGCGGCCGGCAACCGAGTGACAGCTCGGATACCTGCAGACATCGAACCTGCAGCGCTAGCCGAGTTGTCTGCGGTGCAGGAGCGCGGCGAATCGCTCATCGCCATCGGCATCGATGACACCTTGGTGGCTGTCGGCAGCGCGGTAGATGAGCTGCGCCCCGAATCACGGGCTGCGATTGCGAACCTTGTGGCGGCGGG
>RFTO01000174.1 GCA_009923375.1 Actinomycetota bacterium
AGGAGGGTGACCATGGGGTATGCAGCGGGCACGACCACCTTGGCGGTCTGCTGCGACGAAGGTTCAGACATGTAGGGCTAAGCGTAAGCGATGGCTAGCCCAGCGACAACGAGAGTCGCCGTCCACCCATCACATGGGCGTGGGCGTGGAAGACGGTTTGCCCGCCGCCGGCCCCGGTGTTGAACGAGGCGCGGAAGCCCGTCTCAGCGACGCCTTCCAACCGGGCTACCTCGGCGATAGCGCCCATTACTGCTGCCGCGAGCGCCTGATCGGCGTCAGCGAGCTCCACGATGTCGGTGTAATGCTGCTTGGGGATCACGAGCACGTGCACCGGCGCCACGGGGTTGATGTCGCGGAAGGCCAGCACCAGGTCGGTTTCGTACACGATGGAAGCCGGGATCTCGCTGGCAATGATCCTGCAGAACAAGCAGTCGCTCATGTGCGTCATCCTCTCGCGACCCATCGGCCGCTGACCGCAGACACGATCGAGGCCGCCACCGCGCCAGCTGTGGCAGCTCGCAGCACCGACGGACCCATCAACACCAGCTGTCCGCCAGCGTCAACAAGGGCCGAAATCTCATCATCGGTCAGGCCGCCCTCGGGACCGATGACGATGACGTAACCCGTCGCATCGGCGCGCACTGCCTCGGCGATGGGTGCCGTCGCGCGTTCGTGGCAGATCAGCACCTGCGCGCCGAGTGTCACCTGATCGCGCACCCCCTGGACGATTTGGGCAGTCTCCGTCACCTCGTGAACATCGGGAAATCTTGCTTGGCGGCTCTGCTTGCAGCTCTCCACCACGATCCGCGCCCACTTCGCAGGCACTTCCTTCATGACCGAGCGCTGGGCTCGCCACGGGATGATCGTGTCCACCCCAACCTCCGTGAGGAGTTCGATGACTTGATCGGCGCGGTCTTTCTTGGTCAACGCCTGGATGACCGTCAGCGGCGGCACCACCTCAGCATCGTGTTCGATGGATTCCACGAGCATCACGCACGCCTGCTTGGACACGGATTGCACTGTGCCGGCAGCCCTGGCACCCAAACCGTCGATGATCTCGATCTGCTCGCCGGTTTCGATGCGCCGCACCTTCACCGCATGGTGTCCCTCGTCGCCGTCCAAGATCAGCAGGTGTCCCGGCTCAGCTGAGCCCGCGCTGACGGCGTAGAACACGTGGGTCATTTGAACGCGTCTTTGATCTTCGAGAAGAAGCCGCCGCTTGTCTCGCGGCTTTGGCTAACAGATGCAGGAGCGTCCTTACGACTGCCAGCGAATTCTTGTAACAACTGACGTTGCTTCTCAGTTAAATCGCTCGGCACCGACACCTCGAAATGGATGTTGAGGTCTCCCCTGCCGCTGCCACGAAGATGCGGCACTCCCTTGCCCTTGAGCTTGATGATGTGGCCCGGCTGAGTGCCCGGCTTCACTTCCACCTTCATCGACGCACGCGGGCCATCAGCTCCTTCGCCGCCGGCCGCTGAATCGGCATCGATGGTCTCGATGTCCACACTTGTTCCCAAGGCAGCATCGGTCATCGGCACAGTCAGGGTGCAGTGCAAGTCATCCTTGTTGCGCACGAAGACCGGGTGCGTTTGCTCGACGATGTCGACATACAAATCACCGTTGGGCCCGCCGCCGGGGCCAGTTTCCGCTTCGCCGGAAAGTTGTAACCGCGTGCCACCGGAAACACCAGCCGGCACTTTGATATCCACGCTGCGCCGTGTTCGCACGCGGCCTTCTCCGTGACAGTCGCTGCACGGTTGAGCGATGACATCGCCATACCCCTGGCATTGGGGGCATGGGCGCGAAGTCATCACCTGTCCTAGGAACGAGGTCTGCACCGTCTGCACCTCACCGCGCCCGCGACACATCGAGCAAGTGGAGTGGTCAGTGCCGGCCGCGCAGCCGGTGCCGGTGCAGGTGTCGCAGACCACGGCTGTGTCGAGAGTGACTTTCTTTGTGGTGCCGAACGCAGCTTCGGGCAAGGTGAGTGTCAGCCGGATTAATGCGTCCTGACCGCGCTGCAGACGGGGACGCGGTCCGCGCGATGCACCACCACCGAAGAAGGCGTCCATCATGTCGCCAAAGCCGCCAAAGCCGAATCCGCCGTTGCCGTTACCACCAAAGGCGCCGCCACCGGAGTCGTAACGCTGGCGCTTCTCCGGATCGCTCAAGGTTTCATACGCCTCAGTGACAGCTGCAAATCGCGCATGCGCCTCATCACTGGAGTTAACATCGGGGTGCCATTGCCGGGCGAGCTTGCGATAGGCCCGCTTGATTTCCTCAGCGTCGGCGCTGCGCTCGACTCCGAGCACGTCGTAATAATCCGCGGTGGTCGCCATCAGTTCTCCGCCACAATCCGGCCCACATAACGAGCCACGGTCTGCACTGCTGCCATGGTGCTTGGGTAATCCATTCGCGTCGGCCCAAGGACTCCGAGTCCTGCGAGCAGCCGATCGCCAGCGCCGTAGGCACTGGTGACGATCGAAGCCGACGACAAACCTTCATCCCGGTTCTCCGAACCGATGCGCACTGTGACCTCATCGGGATTCGCGGCTTCGGTGAGTAAGCGAAGCAACACCACGTGCTCCTCCAAAGCCTCGAGTACCGATTGCATGCCGCCGTGAAAATCGCTGCCGGGTCGAGCCAGGTTTGCGGCGCCGCCGAGAACTACCCGCTCCTCGCGCTGCTCAGCGACTG
>RFTO01000175.1 GCA_009923375.1 Actinomycetota bacterium
AGTACCGCCGCGGCGATGACCATCGCGGCGATGCCTGGCCACAGCCAAACAGAACCAGCGGTGGCAGCCACAGTCACTGTCATCGTCGGAACTGAAAGTGCGCTCACTGGGGTAATCGTGTACACGCGCCCGTCTTTGGGCACGTCATACGACTGGTCGGTTGCCGACACCGCCACCACTAGCGAATCACCGGCGGCGGCCGTGACGACCACCGACGGCAACTGAACTGTGATGACCTCGCCTGCACGAGGAATATTCATCAGGTGCACTGGAGCGACCAAACCTTGCGGCTGGGTGAACCCGCCGCTGGCACTCTTAATCAAAGTGGAGAAGAACAGAACGGCATCGCCGCTGCTGCTCACTACTCGTACTTTCACTGTCGGTGAGCCCATAATCGAGGTTGATGACTCCAGCGGCTTACTCCCCCACACTGCGCTCTGCCCCGGCAGCAGCATCGTGACTGCACTGCCGGCCAAGCTCGCCGCTCCGATCCCAGGCAGTGAGGAAACCGCGGCAGGTTGGCCACCCACAGGTGAGGCGATCACCATTGAGTTCATCGCAATCGGGTAATCAAGCCGTTGCGCATCTAGTGGCAACGTTGCAGCTTCGAATACCTTTGGCGCTGGCGCTGAATCTGCCAACGAGATTGAGCCCGCGCTCTCAGTCACCTGAAATGTGGGGAACGCACTGGTGCCTGCGCGCAGATGCTTATCGAACCATTGCCGAACCAGAGTTTGCTGCCTAGCACTTTCCACAAATGCATTGTCATGGCCGCCTGCATGCCACACCACGGCCAATGGCGTCGATGGATGCGCCAATCGAATTTGCCTTGCTGTCCTCACACTTTCATCAAGCCCGAAGAGCGAGTCCGCCTCGCCTTGCAACAGCAATGTGGGTGCAACGATTCGATTGGCCACCGAACTCGGTGATGATTTCCTCAACAGCGAAATCAGGGTCGGGTTAGGGGCGCCTGCGACGACGCTTGCCTGATAGGCCGAGCACCAGATGGGGGCTAAACGGCCGCACACCAAGGAGCTCTTGGTGGACTTGCCTGTCATTGGGCTATCCATAGCGGGCTTGGTCAAAGCGAACAACGAACCGACCCAACTACTTTTCAGCACCCCAGGTGTCTTCAGTGCCACAGCTGACTGAGGAAACAAGGCTTGTTGCAGGTTGTTCCAAGTGATGTCTGCAGCGACTGCATCGATGCGGTGATCGATTGCAGCGGCGATCAACGAAATCGCTCCACCATATGAGGCGCCGGCGATGCCCACATGCGGGTCGCCAGCGGAATCATGTTGGACCTCCGTGCGGCCAGCGAGGTAATCAACAAGCCGGCTGACATCTGCACCTTCAGCAGTGGGCGAATCCATGGAGATATCCCCAGTGGACTTACCAAATCCGCGAGCAGTCCAAGCGAGCACCACATAGCCAGCCGAGCGCAACGACTCCGCTTGGCCTACGACGTCATGTTTACTTCCCCCGAATCCATGGGCCAGCAAGATGGCGGGTGCGGGCACGCGTGTATCGGGCAGATACAGCGTGGCGTCGAGCCTCACTCCGGCTCCCGGGATTGTCAACTCGGTGACAGCCTTCATTGCGGCAGTGGGGTGGGTGATTGCGGCTGTTGCGGCGGGACTCACGGACACTGCCGCCACCATCACAGCCGCTGCCAGCGACATGCGCCGTCTGCGGGGTGTACTCACACGCGGACACGCTACTAGCGCATAGGCATTCCCGCAGACGTTCGGGAAATGCGTGAGGGGCGCAAGCGTGTGCTCGCGCCCCTTCACAGCCAGTGTGGCGAGTCCAGGATTCGAACCTGGGAAGCTTTCGCGACGGATTTACAGTCCGCTCCCATTGGCCGCTCGGGCAACCCGCCAAGGCAGGGGAAAGGCTACCCGACCGCCAAGCTGCAGACACGAGCGGCTCAGCAGGGTATGACCTGCCACACGCCGAGTTGGTGGTTTCTACCCTCGAGCCGTGACGCTTGTGCCACCAATCTGGTGCGTAGAGTTAAGACTCACAGCAGGCATGCGGTCGGATGGGCCGCGCACTTTTTTGCTTCGAGGAGATTCACGTGGCAGACAGCAGCTTCGACATCGTCAGCAAGGTCGAGCACATGGAGATTGACAACGCCCTCAACCAAGCTGCGAAGGAACTCACGCAGCGGTTCGATTTCAAAGGCACCGACGCCAAAATCGAGTGGAAAGGCGACATGGCTGTGGAGTTGTCTGCCAGCACTGAGGAGCGGGTGAAAGCAGCCCTGGACGTGTTCAAGGAGAAGCTGATTAAACGCCAGATCTCCTTGAAGTGCCTTGATGCGCAAGACCCGCGCTCATCAGGCAAGGAATACAAGATTGCAGCAGCCTTCAAAGCTGGAATCTCGCAAGAGCAGGCGAAGAAACTCGGCAAGCTCATCCGAGATGAAGGCCCCAAAGCGGTGAAGACGCAGGTCATGGGTGAGGAACTTCGGGTCACCAGCAAGAGTCGAGACGATCTGCAGGCAGTCATTGCGCTGATCAACGAAGCCGATTTGGATTTTCCGGTTCAGTTCACGAACTACCGCTGACATAGCGCAGGCGGGAAGGTTTACGGCATCAGCGATTGCTGTGAATCGTCGCCACCCCAAGCTGCTGGAGGCTCTGCATTCCAGCTCAGGGCGTCAAAC
>RFTO01000176.1 GCA_009923375.1 Actinomycetota bacterium
TCGCCGGCGGCGAAAACACGGGGCAGATTGGACTCCATCTTCCGATCCACCGCAACCTTGCGTCCCTCGATCTGCACACCCCAGTTGGCAATCGGGCCGAGGTCGGCCACGAAACCGAGCGCTGCGATACACGCGTCAGCTTTGAGCACGGAGGTAGTGCCGTCCGCGTGCTTCAGTTCGATGCTGGCAAGCGTTCCGTCGGAGTCGCCATCAACACTCTTCAGAGCGGTCACCTCCGCCGGTGCGACGATCGGCACCCCAAGGGATTTCACGAGCTCGACGCTGCTGGCGTGTCCGCGGAAGTTGTCGCGACGATGAACCATGGTCACCGACGCTGCAATAGGAGCAAGCATCGCGGCCCAATCGAAAGCGCTGTCGCCGCCGCCGACGATGACGACATCTTTACCCGTGTAATCAGTGGGCTGCTTGACAAAATGAACCAAGCCGCCGCCTTCCCAGGCGTCTGCCGCCGGTAGAGGTCGCGGTGTGAATGAGCCGATGCCACCGGTGACAACCATAGCCTTGGTGTTCACAACAACGCCGTGGTCGCTGGTCACAGTCAAGGTGCCGTCTGCGTTTGTGACCAGATCGGTTGCGCGGTTGCTTAACAGCCATGTTGGGTTGAACTGGTTCGCTTGCTGCAACAGCGCATCCACGAGCTCCCGGCCCAGGACACTGGGGAATCCGGCGACATCAAAGATGGCTTTCTCGGGGTACATCGCGGCGATCTGCCCGCCCGGCTCCTCGAGGCTATCCATGATCGCAACGGACCATCCACGAAAGCCCGCGTAGTAGGCGGCGTACAGGCCGCTTGGCCCGGCTCCAACAACGAGGAGGTCGACATCAACTGGGGAGTTCACGAGTAAAGGCTAGCCACAGATGCACCGATTCGCAGTCGCAGAGTGCAACGCCTGGAGTGTCAACGTCGACCTGGTCGGGCAACGAGACGATGGATGGGTCAACCCTGACTCAGCGAGGTGAGTTCCCACCACTGCAGCGGCTTGGGATCACCGTCACACGACTCTCGTCGGGGTTGCCCGGTTCGTAATGTGAGCTGTGCCTCGAAGGCAGTGCCATCGCACTCACCGACGACATGAGCCACACCTGAATCGATGCTGGTCTGGGCAACCCAAGGTGTATCGACGTGCCATTGGTTGAGCCTGTTGCGAAGCTCAAGTTCCACAACCTGCTCCGGCGACTGCTTCATCGTGCTGCCGCGCAAACCTTCCGGATGAATCAACCCAGCCTTTGCCGCCTCGAGAATCGCTTCGGCATGCGTGGCATCGGCGCAGCGGTATTGGTAACTACTCGGCAGGGCAACGACCACAGGGGAGAACCTGTGGCCGCCCAGGTGAGTGGATTCCAATGCCAGGGGGTGAGACTCGGCGAGGGTGGCCTGACGCATGTGGCCGTTGACAAGATCGGTGAGCACGGCGCGACCAAAGAGTGCGCAGCAGGCATCGCGTTTGCCGTTCGTGCATACCAGCAGGAATGGCTGTTCCACGACGCGACCGGCAGCATTCGGCGCGCCTGCAGCTAACGATTCGATCAATGTGAACTGCGCTTCGGAGTCCTGCACCGACCACTGCCAGGTGGTGTGAGAAGACACATCCACGAGCCACACTCTTAATGACCCCTCAGTCCGCCGGTCATCCAATTCGCGCACGAGCTGGGTGTTCCAGCGAACGGGTGATAACAATTCGCGCAGAGGCGGCGGAAGCAGGTCCTTGACGGCGTGCGAAGCCCATGAACCACGGTTCTCAATCAATAGCCAGGTGCTCGCCCAGCCTGCGGTCCCGACAAGAGGCTCATTGATCGAGGCGGCCAAGGCTGTGCAAGCGAGATCGCCATGGGGAAGCCTGCCGCGTCGGTGCTGGCGGGGCCAACGCACCTGGTTGAGGCACTCCGCACACAGTTGGTGCGACCAAGGCTCCGTCTCTACCTTACTGATGACCTGGTGGGTGTCGAGATCAGCGGTGCACTTAAAAACGTCATTGCCATTGCCGTGAGTGGCGTTCGAGCGCTTGGCTACGGTGAGAATGCGGCGGCAGCACTGCTCTCTCGTGGCGTTGCAGAGATGGCGCGCCTCGCAGAAGCGTGCGGTGGCCGCACGGAAACTGCGTGTGGGCTTGCGGGTGTGGGCGATCTGGTGGTCACTTCTTCGAACACGGGATCACGCAACGCAAAGCTCGGTGCACTCTTGGCAAGCGGCATGAGTGTGCAGGCGGCGGTCGACAAGATCATTCGGCCAGAGGCTCGGTATGTTGGGTCACCGGAGCGGCACTTGCCCCAGGCACACGCGTGACCGGGTGGCCGGTGAACGGCAGGCCGTGATCGGGATACGGCGTACGTCGTACGCAGTGTTTGGGCGAGTCCGACTGCGTAGTCTGGTCGCGCACGTGGCTTTACTTTCCATATCTACGTTGGTAGCGTTGTTGTCGTTTCCCGCGCTCGCATCGGCCGACCCAGTCGCTGACAACATCGCGTCAATCGTTGCGGAAATGACGGTAGCGCTTGATCGCCATCGCCAAGCGTCGCTCCTCGCGCCGGTAGCGGTTGAATGGTCCGACGGTGCGCAACTGCATGCAACCTACTTGACGCAGAACTCCGGTCGCGCCGAACGTGCTGGACTGCTTATTCACACCGAAACGCCTGGCCTT
>RFTO01000177.1 GCA_009923375.1 Actinomycetota bacterium
AAGCCATCGGTGGAACCGTTGATATTTCTAGCCAGAGGGATGTCGGCACAACCGTGCGTGTGCGGGTGCCACTGACGTTGGCAATTATTCCCGCTCTCATCGTCACGTGTGCCGGGCAGCGGTTTGCCATTCCCCAGGCGTATGTCCGCGAACTGATTGCCCTGCGAGCGGGGTCGTCGGTCGCCGTGGAGGGACTGGCAGGCGCACCGGTGATGCGAGTGCGCGGCCGCCTCACACCGCTTGTCTTTCTCGACTCCCTGCTCGATCTATCCGTCCAGTCTAGCGGCCAATCTCGATCAAGTGGCACAGTGGTGATTGTGAGAGTCGACGACTACGAATTTGGTTTGGTTGTTGAAGGCATCGCATCGAGTGGTGATATCGTCGTCAAGCCGATTGCAGGGCTGATCGTGTCGCTGGGATTTTATGCTGGGGCGACTGTGATGGGCGACGGTGCGGTGGTCTTGATTCTGGACCCTCGGGGTATCGCGCAGAAGGAGATGATTCCCGCTCGGCCAGACCACGAGCACGCAAGTGATGCATCGACACCAACCCCCGATCAGTACCCAAAGTATCTCCTCTGCGAGACGGTATTAGGGCGACAGATCGCGCTTCCGCTGGAGGACATTTCGCGGCTGGAAATCTTCTCGCCTGCACAGTGCGAGCAGGCAGTCGGACGGATGGTGGTGCACCGCGATGGTCGCTTGACGGCCTTAGCCGACATCGACAACATGCTCGAAGGCGTGAGTGAAAAGCGATCCGGGCCCCGGTTCGAGGCGAGTGCAGCCTCCAGCCTCACCGCTGTGATTGTCGCCGAATCATTGGGGGATGTTGGCCTGCGCGTCAAACGTATCGTGGAGGTGATCCAGTCGCAGTCGCCGATTAACTCCGCATTCTGTGCAGCAGGCGTGCTTGGCACGATCGCGATTGGCGGCCGGGCCACTGAGGTGATCGATGTGCGATCGCTCATGCCCGAGAAGCCAAACGTACCCGGGGCACCCAGTCTATCGAAGGTATCAGCATGAGTGCCGTGGCGAGCATGATGAGCCAGAGCGGCCTGACGCGGGCGGAAAGCGATTGCCCTGCACCCGCCACACAGCGGTTCTGCGCCTTCCTCGTTGCGGGTAGAGTTTTTGCAGTCGACGCGGCGAGAGTCACCGAGGTCCTTCGCGGGCAGTTACTAACGCCTGTGCCGAAGGCGCATCGAGCCCTGCGGGGCCTTCTCAATCTGCGAGGCCGGATTGTGCCAGCGATCGACATGCGTCTGCGACTCGGGTTCGACCCTGCCCGAGCAGATGCCAGCCACACGAATATTGTTGCGACTGTAGCAGGAGAGTATTTCAGCCTGATGGTTGATCAACTCGTGGATGTGATCGAGATTCCGGTGGCCGCCATTGAGCAGCCGACCGCCGATTCAGAGGACCCATCTCGCGACTCTGTCGCAGCGGTTTACGCGGCTCCCAGCGGACTTATCTATGTACTAGACGTCGATCAATTGGTGGCGGGAATATCGGACACAGGATTTGAAAGGAACATGCGATGAGAAGTGTGCAAAGGGAATCTGATCCAGCAAGTGCTGGAACGTCTGCGGCCGGCTCGTGGCTCACGGGACTGGTGTCGTTTGCGACTAATCCGCTCCTATTATCCTTGCTGCTGGTATCGCTTGTGCCCCTGGCCATCATGGGATACGCCACCTACCGCACTGCCTCCGCGGCGCTGGATACGCAGGCCGAATCGCAACTGACTGTTGTGCGCACAATCACGACCAAGCAAGTGGAGCGTTATTTCGCCACCACAGAAGATCAACTCCGAACGCTCGCTGAAAACCCTTCGGTGGCCAACGCTCTGGTGGCATTCCGCGACGGATTTTCCAGCCTGATCGCCGACGACGCAATTCCAGTGGACGAGCAGTCGGAGGCGAGGCAGGAACTCAATACATTTTATGCAGGCGACTGGGCTGCCGAGTTCCGCCTTCGTAACGCAGAGAATATTGCCGCTGCGACACTGTGCGAATCGCTGGGCGATGCAGCAGCCTATTTGCAATACCTCTACATTCGCCGCAATGAAAATCCAATCGGCTCCAAGGATCTGCTCGATACGGCGGCAGATGCATCGGCGTATTCAGAGGCACATGCCCAGTATCATCCGATTTTGCGGAGCTTCTTGAAAAAGTTTGGGCTCTACGACATCTTTTTGGTGGATGCAGAGACAGGAAACGTCGTGTATACGGTGTTCAAGGAGATCGATTTTGGCACGTCGCTGCGGACCGGATCGTTTGCCGACACATCGCTCGGCCGGGTGTTTCGGCAGGCGGCTTCTAGCAACAGGCGGGACGCCGTTTTCTTTGGCCACTTCGGCGCGTATCTGCCGTCGTTCACTGCGCCTGCAGGCTTCATTGCCGCACCGATTCTAGAGGGTCGAAAAGTGACGGGCGTGATCATTTTTCAGTTACCACTCGATCGAATCAACGCTGTTGTTGGGGAAACCCTCGGCATGGGAAAAACAGGCGAAACCTACGCCATCGGCCCAGATCGGCTGTTTCGCACCGATTCTCGATTTTTGGACGAACTCGGTGTGAAGACAACCATCTGCAATCCGAAATTCAAGGTCGACACACAGGCGGTGCGACAGGCGCTCGACAATG